>NZ_JBBBBL010000016.1:0-140007 GCF_037120585.1 Bacillus sp. CCNWLW194
AATGCTTAGTCATTCAAGAATCCCATCCGTTACACCGTAAGGTGTAGGACTTGCGGCTTTAGCCGTGGGAGTGTCAAAGGAAAAAGTCCAATAACTGTCATAATTTCTGTGAAATTTTAATAAATTAGTATGTAATAATTTAACTATAGGGTTATTCAAATGTAATGGAGGTAAATAAATAGTTGGGTATGAAATTTTGTATCCAATTGTTAATTTTAGTTATACGTGTTTAGCCTTCACTTACATCCATGCTCTTAATATAGTAAGAAATTCAATAGGAGGGGACTAGTAGTATGAATAAAAAAATTCTAGGACAGTTTAGAAAAATGGCAACAAATAAAAAAGGATTAAGTGCTGCTGCAGTAGCAGTGGGAATTATGAGTACAACTCTTATTCCTCAAAATGCCTATGCACATGGGTTTGTTGAAAAGCCAGGTAGCCGTGCAGCTTTATGCAGTCAAAATTATGGGGCGCTGAATTCAAATTGTGGAAATATAATGTATGAACCGCAAAGTTTAGAAGCTCCTAAAGGATTCCCACAAGGTGGACCAGCAGATGGGAAAATTGCTTCAGCAGGAGGCCTGTTTGGTGGGATTCTTGATCAACAAACAGCTAATCGATGGTTTAAGAATACAATTAAGGGTGGAGAAAATACCTTCACTTGGAAATACACAGCTCCTCATTCAACAAGTCAATGGCACTATTACATCACGAAAAAGGGATGGGATCCAAATAAACCTTTAGCAAGAGCAGACTTTGAGTTAATTGGTACTGTAAAACACGATGGTTCTAAAGCATCTAATAATTTATCACATAAAATCAATGTACCAACTGATCGTAGTGGGTACCATGTTATTTTAGCTGTTTGGGATGTAGCTGATACTGTAAACGCTTTCTATAATGTGATTGATGTGAATCTAATAAATGATGAAAAAACAGATAAAGAGGCACCAACCAAGCCATCTGAACTACAAGTAATAAAAGCTACTTCAAATAGTGTGGAATTTAATTGGAAACCTGCAACAGACAATGAAGGGGTGAAAGAATATCAAGTGCTACGTAATGGGGAATTAATTAATACTGTAGTCGGTACAAGTGTAATTGATAAAAAATTAAATCCAAACACAGAATATACGTATACAGTAAGAGCAGTAGATGCTGCAGGAAATATATCTGAGAAAAGTGAAGTATTAGTTATTAAAACAACAGAGGAAAAACCAGATACAGAAGCACCAACTCAGCCTAAAGGATTACACAGTATGGGAACCACTACGAGTAGTATTGATTTAATGTGGAGTCCATCGGAGGATAATGTAGATGTGAGCCATTATATTGTATACAGAGAAGTTGGAGGGGCCATGAAAGAAATAGGTACTGCTAATACAACTTCATTTATGGATAAAGATTTGCAAGCGAATACAGTATATAAGTATGTAGTATCTGCTGTCGATACATCTGATAATGAATCAATGAAAAGTGATGCCATCACAGTTACAACAAAAGGACAAGAAAACTCTTATGAACAATGGGATGCGCGTAAAGCGTATAAAGCAGGAGATAGAGTAGTTCATGAGGATAAGGTGTATGAGGCAGTTCAGAGTTATCAAGGGAATGGGGATCCAAATTGGATTTTTGCATTGTCATTATGGAAAGAAGTAAACTAATAATGGCAATAGTGAATCCCTTTAGTATTTAAATAATGGGCCAATTATAAGAGAGGGTATTCCTATTTTTTAACTCTTAATATTGTTTGAATATCAATTTCTGCATTTTCAATACCTATTAATAGAGAACGAAACCTAATAATAAAACTATTATTCAAAGTACCTAATACAAATAAAAAGATTAGGTACTTTGAATAAATATTTGATAGATAATAAAAACAATAAGATATGAAGTAACCTTATTATTTAATTTGCTAATGTAATTGGCGCTGTGTACATTGTATCAGTGTGTCCATCTGCATGTGTTACTTCAATTTTCATGCGATATGTTCCTGGTTCAGAAATTGCTCCATTATTGCCAGTCTCAGCATCAAAATCTTCATATACATTTGTTCCAGCTGGTAATAATGAACCATAGTGAAAATCAGCGTCATAATAATCCCAACCAGTATCATAGTGTTTTTCAAAAGATGCTGTGTAATGTACATCATATGGATTATCATTTGTTGCTCGTAGAATGATATTTTGTCCCAGTCTGTATTTCGTATCTGAAAGTTGAATTGTGAAATTATTTAATGTTTCTTTAGGACCGCAAATGTAACGACAATATTCGCTCGCCCCATCAGCATGAATTTTAGGTGTTTCCACATTCATTGCTGCTAAACCGCCAAGAGCCAGTGTTCCCGCTAATAATATTTTACTAAATGTTTTCATTTAAAATTCCCCCTGAGTATGTTTTTAATTCATTCAACAGATGTCACATCAAGTAGTTTTATAACATTAAGCAAATTGAATGCTCTTTTTTCTTGAGTACATTTGCTACCAACCTTCCATCTTGTAGTAATTCAATCTGTACATAAAATTTCATGGTTTTAAATCCTATATATGTATCTTAATGTACATTGAATAGATCCTTTAATACTTCGATGATACGTTTGGTTTTTTTACTTGTATCACCTCCTTATTACCATTTGTTGGTAAAATGATAATTTCATTATACATAAAATTGGAATCTACTAACAAGAGCCAATAACTTTGATCTATCCATTATCGCGAAATAAAGGAATTAAATAAAATGTTTTATACAAATGTTGCAGATGCTCAGTTTGTATAGTTTTTCTTATTACGGGGTTCTTTTTGGTCTATATAATTTTAGTTATTTAAAAAGTTTAAGCATTTGATAATTCATGTAATACCTTAATGCTATTAAATATTTCATCATGTTGATAGTAAATTCTATTTTATTTACTATCAATAATTCTTTTGCATACATACTCAACGAAATCTATTTTTAGAGGTATTCCGAAAATAGAACAGAGGTTATTAATATATGCACGAAACCATTTAATTATATATATATAACAGTTATTGTATTTTATGTTAATATTAATATGATAGGAAAGGCATTATATAAGGCGAATGAAATAATTTGTAATAATAAATTATAGGAATAAGAGGATTATAGTATGAAACTAACAAAAATGCTTTTAATAGGAGTTACACTTGCTACGACGACGTTAACATCGTTAGCAAATGTACAGGCAGATACAGCATTTAAAGATGTTCCTGCAAATCATTGGTCTTATGATGCAATTATGCATCTAAAAGATAAAAAAATGATAGCTGGCTATGGAAATGGAATGTTTGGATTAGGCGATAATATTACGCGAGGACAAGTAGCTCGTCTGCTATATGTGTATCTACAGCCATTACTTGTAGGGGATAGGTTTGAAGATCAATTTAAAGATGTAAAAGGTACTATGTTTGAAAAAGAAATTTATGCTGTTGTCAGTTCTGGTCTTATGAATGGATATGGGGATAATGAATTTGGACCAAATGATATTTTAACTCGTGAACAATTAGCGGCAATTTTACAAAAAACATTTAATTTAAAGCAACAATCTATTACTACTTTTAATGATGTGGAAAAAAATTATTGGGCTACTGAGGCGATTAGTGCCCTGCAAGAGAACAAAATTGTTATGGGCACAGGTAACAATTTATTTGAGCCTAAAAAAGTAGTAACTCGTGAGCAGTATGCACAGTTTTTATATAGTGCAATGCGTAAGTTAGAGAAGCCGGGACAACCTGAAGTAATGCCGTTAGGGATACCGAGATCCATGGTGACAGATGATTTCACTTTTGATAAATCGTTGGTTGATATTGTTCCTGTGTATAGTAAATCTATATCTAAAGAGGCGCAGAATCTCATTAAAGAGATAAATGAGAAATATAATCTAGATATAAAGTATTGGGAGACAAGTGCTGTACTACATTTAGCTTCATCTAAAATGTTAAAAGAAAATAAAGATTGGTATGGACCATTGAGTATAGATGAAAAGGGCGGTAATAATTTTACTATTAGCTTCGAAAATTATAACCCATCTATTGAGTTGACGAAAAGATGGGTTACTATGATATACCCTGATTTGAATCTAGACAAAGAGATTGATCGATTGGTCAAAAATGTAAATGTGGAATATGCATTTGATAAAGGCCGACATAAAATAAAAATGGGACAAACGGCTAATTATAAGGGCTGGTACATTTATATTGGTGAATAATTAACCTTTTACAAGGATTTAAACTGATAGAAGGAGTTATTATTGCGATTAAAGAAGCAAGTAATTGGATAGAAACAAACATTCACTCTATGTAGTGTAGATTTTTAATAGAGTATATAAGATAATGTTTAGTTATTCCATATAGTACTGTTGGGAATCAGTATTGTATGAAAAATGTAACGTTTAGGAGCTAATTTGAGTAGGAAAAATAGAAACGATGAAGTTTATAAAAGAAAATAGAGAAGAGCATTTTCGTGAATTAATTGCTAATAACTAGCAGGAAATTGCAAAAAGAAGAGTTAATCAAAAATTAACTCTTCTTTTTATTTAAAATTAAAATTAATTTCTATACCCGTTATACCACAGTTTATTAATTAGATTGTGCATAAGATCAATTTTTACTATAAAAGAGATTTAAATGGGGATAAATTAGCATTCGTAAACCAAATTTCACAGAAAAATAGCTCTTCTTATAAAAGGTGTTTCTAATAATTATTTTGGTTCTGGATAATGATTGTAGTATGAGGGTCTAATAAATTTTTAATAGACATTTGTTAATTTAGCATCTCTAAATGGAGAAGTGTAAAAGAGACTTAATTACATTAAAAGAGGCATACATATTATTAGGGTTAACTAAAAAACGAAATATAAAGGATATCTTAGGTTAGGAAAATTTAAAAGCCTTGTCATTATAGACAGGGCTTTCAAAAAAGGGACACAATTGACAACTGAAGGTGACTCTATATTACCATTTTTGGTATTTTAATTCCAGGTATCCATGTTGAGAAATAAAATGATTATTTTGTAGAGTGTGAGATAGGAGATACTGCTTATCAATTTTTCAGGACAGGAAGGCAAAAGCAGAATTTTTTATTTGCTTTAACCAAAGGGTAGGGGAAGTACTTTTGCTTAGTAAATCGTGTTAATCATAGATCAATGTTATGTAAAAAAACTATTTTCAGGATAGGTGTCCTTTGTGTTTTAAGAAGAGAAAATATTTTCTCAACAGGACAAATCGTAATCATCTATAAGTACTATTTATAAGGATAATAGGAAAAACAGAAATTAATAATAAAGGAGAATGCGAAATGAAAACAGTAGTAACTGATAAAGATCTAGCTGAAATCCGCGAAGAAGACGTAGATGTTTTAAAAGTAATGGCACATCCGGTTCGATTACAAATTGTAAGTGAATTAATGCATCATAAAATGTGTAATGTTACGCAGTTAACGGAAATATTAAAACTCCCACAATCTACTGTTTCACAGCATTTATCAAAATTAAGGGGAACCGTACTTCGTGCTGAAAGAAAGGGATTAGAGATGCATTATTTTATAGATAATGCTAAAGCTCGTCAGATTGTAGGAATTTTAGGTTTTTAGGTTAATAATATGTGAAACGTTTCTTGTATGTTTAACAAATTGTACACATTTAAAAACATAAAGCTAAGAAAGCAAGATGTCTAGAATATTTAATAAGGGATACACATGGAAAATTGCATACCATCTATTCCCGATAATTAAATAGAAATGTAACTATAATGATTATATTGAATAGATATTGAAAACATCTATTCTCATAGGATAACAATGGAGGTGAAGGTAGGTTACCTGATAGCTAGCTGTGTTAATCACAATGGCGTAAATGTCCAAGGTGTTGGAGAAGATAAGATGTTTGGTATCTTCTATTATGCGAATACAGATGAATTAAATATGATTTCTGACTTTAAAGAATTAAAAGAGGGTTGTATTCGTGTAGCAATAAACTTATATGGTAAAAATTCATCTGAAGTACAAGCTGTCCAACAAGCTTTTAAAGCAGCTTATATTTAATTTCTATTGTTCTAAAAGAATTAAATTGTTTTGTTCAATCATCTTTGCCACAGCTTCAAATTGAGCTTGATTCTCAAGAATCTCAATCTGCTTCTCTTTAGGGAGTGATTGAAGTATTTCTTTTATTTCTTTACACTCGTATATGTTATTCTCCGAGTCTTCAATTAATTTATTGCGACGATTGGTGTATTCAAGTGCACCTAGAGTCGCTAATGCGCGAGGATATAATCCTATAATTCCCATGAATTTCTCTCCTTTCCTCTACAATAATTCGATAGGGGGAAGGAGATTCCTTTAGTGATTTGGTAGAGTTTTTATATAGTTATATAATATGTTATTTATTAGTGGGAATGTTATTTAGCTGGAATACAATAGAATTAGACTTAAAAGAGCTTCAAAAAAGGATGAGAAGAAAGGGGAATCCAGTAAGTCTGACTCCTTTCCCTTAAATAATCTACTTATGGAACGGTTGTTTACTTGTAAAGTGAATTTTAAATCAGATTCCTTGAGGGAGATTTGATTGACGGAGGGAATGGATAGATAAACAAAATTAAAGAGAATTGTAATGGAAAGAACTATAGGAAATATTAAGGAGTTATTAGATAATATGTTTTTTAGTATTTAAGAAGGGCCCGTGTATAAATTATTAAATATCGAAATAAACGATTAGTCATTAACTAGACAGAAGGACACTAGTTATTTGTATAAATGGAATACCGGAGAGTAGGAAATTAATATAAGTAGAGGGTGCAATCCTCAGTATTTCTTGAATGTTAATAAGCGTTAAACTTTATATTGCAATACTTACAGGTGATGCACCAACTGTTACTACTGTATTTACGGTATAGTCAACGGAGTTAAGGATAGTAACCGTGTTTTGTTCTGGTTGAGCAATATAGATAAATTCTCCATCAGGTGTAAACGCAGCGCTTTTTGGGTCGTTTATGGAAATAGTTCCTGTGGATTGGTGTTGTGCTGTATCAATAATATTGATTTCATCTATAGTTTCTTCTCCTAGCAAAGCTACAGGTTGATTAGGTGAAAGAGCAAGGAACGAGTAGTAATACGTTCCAGTAATAATACTGCCAATCTCTTGAAAAGTGGACAAGTCAATAACTGCAAGTAGGGTCCCAGACCCCGGAAGTTCTTCTGTAACATAAGCTAAGCCATCAAGCAAACTAATTTCTATGATGCTTGGATAATCCATTGAAGTAGGAAGATCTACTATAATTTCTCCTGTATTTAGATCAACCTTTACAATACTCCAAGTTGTATAATTTACGATGTAGGCGTATTGTCCATTCGGATCAATTGCTATACTTGAAAATCCAAATCCTCCAAGTGAGATGGTATTAGTAATGGTTTGAGTTAAGAGGTTAATAACAGTAATGCCCATTGAACCAGTTAAAAAATTTAGTATATACGCAAACTGATTATCCGGAGAAAACCCAATATCAATTGGATTGTTTATTGAGAAAGTAGAGATAATGGTAAGTGTTTCATTATTAATTGTAGAAACACGATTATCATTTGAGTGCAAAACTAAAGTGTATGTTTTGTTTGGATTAACAGTAACTTTAATTGGCTGATATGGAAGATTGATTACATGCTGGACAGTCTTTGTTGCTGTATTAATTACTGAAAGAGTATTATCATCTCTATTTGCTGTAAAAGTATAAACCGGAGGATTTGGTGGCACTGGTAAAACAGAAAGGGTGCCATTTAAGATAAATGTATTTTCATCTTGTGGCGTAACTGTTAAACTCTTAAGTTTAAAGCTGCTAAAATCAAAGCAGCAATTCGGATCAGTTGTATAATAAACAATCTGATTGATAGAGAATTTATGCCATTTAGAAAAAGCTGCATCTCCTTGTCCATATTGATTTTGAACAGGAGAAATACTAACAAGCATTGTAAGTACGCCATATATGAGAACACTGTGTACTGGATAGGAACCGTCTGGTAGGTCATCTTGCAGAAGGCAAGGGTTCGGTGTTTGCAGCGTACATGGTTCAAATGCACATTTTAATCGGTTTGTATTCCAGGTGACAGCACCGGTATAATTCGTATCATTAATTATATAGCCTTCAGGAGCTGTAATTAAAACCTCAAAATCTACATATTGATTGCACGTACCTTGGCAAGGTAACATGATTTCACTTCCTTTATCAAAAATTATTTGTTATTTCATGTGGTATATAAAGTTGATTACATATCGTATTAAGAAAAAAATTTTTAGAACCTATGCCTTTTTATGAAATAATCATGATTGAAAGGCATCTACTTGTTAATGCAATATACAAATAGTTGGCAATGCTCTATATTATGCTTCCTATTTCTTAATGCTTGTACATATCATGGTTATTTTAATTGGAATAAAATCTGATTCAATAATGGTAAAACATATTGAGATAAATGTGAAATTGATTTCGATAGATTAAGCCGAGCAATAAGGCATGCTGCTAAAGCGTTGTTGATTTCGAAGAAGTCAAAGCATGAAAGGTGCTCAACGCTATGGCAGAAACGGAAATTGCATATGTGCCACTAATGAGGAGGGTGATCGCTTAAGAATGAGGAAGAGTAAGTCTAGAGAGTGATTAGATGTTCCTGGTTTATTTTTCACATCAGTAGATTTTCTACTTAGCAAGTCATATTGTAATTGAAGTTATTTATGGAATAGGTTTTCACCGAAAATAATAAAAATTCATGAACAAACAAGGTAACGTCTTTATCTTTTAGTGTATATAAAAAGAAAATCATAATTACCGGAACAGTTTGTTCTATTTGTTTATATAATAACATAACTGAACTGTAGTTATTGATAAGGAGTGGGATAATAGTTGCCTAAATTTATGGTTATTATGGCTAGTAATAACACATGCCATTGTTTGTAGAAAAATCAATACGGAATGTATTAAATTAGAATTGTAAATGTTTCACAGTTTTTATTATAGATAATAATTCTAGCAAACTTACTCAATAAATAATTCGAACATGTATAAAAAATATATAATTTTATAGAAGTAATATTCAACATATTTCAGAATGAACAGAAAAAGTAAGGTATGCAGTTTTAATTAACGAAGCCTATCAGTCTATTAGAACTGTAAAAAGATCAACACAAAAAATTACAAATAATGATCCATATATAATGGATCATAGTTTGATATGTATTGAGCTTCTATTTTGCCAATCGTTTAAAAAATGGGGTTCTTACTGGGATGAAAAACCTGAATTTTATAGCATAAAATATGTTCGTTTTTTTGAGATTAAATCATTTTGGGGATTTTTCTCCAATAGATAAAATTTTAGATATAAGTTGTATTAATTCAAATTTAATACATTTTTAGTTATTAATGAAAAAATGAATTTGTACAATTATTAAACCATAAATAACATGTTAGGAATTAAGAGGAGACTTAAGAAGAAAAAGAGGGTGAGATCTTGAGTGAAATCTATTTGAAAAATTATTGGTTATTAAATTTAGAGTATATAAAGGTGTTTTCTGAATTAGTACATCATAACATTTCTTTACCTTTATTAAGTAATTTTTATCAATATTTAGAAGAAGATGTTAAAAGTAAGATGAAAAGTAAGGATTTTTATAAATATTTGTCAGTTGCACCAATAGAAGAAAAACAATTGCAGTCAGAATTTGAAAAATGGTTGCCTCTGTTTGAGCAAATGACAAAGAAAAGAGGACCAGATGGAGTCGTATTACTTAATACTGATTATCTTCGTTTTTCAGCAGGTAATTTTTCGCATTTTAACCCTGAGTATACAAAAATATTAACAAGAGCAAAAAAAAGCGAGCTTTATGGTCTTCCTACGATTTGTACAATGGATTATACAAATAAAGTTCCGGATAGTTCTCATATTTTCATTGAAAAAGCTCAAAAAATTTTTTCAACATATAAAGAACATCCGTTATTTTCCAATAAATTTTTTCAAACAAAACTACTCAATGATCTTCCTATCATGATTGAAAAAATTAATATGGCATATTTTATTTTTGAAGAACATGATATCTCGAGTGTGATTGTTGGTACAACAGAAGATATAACGAACCGAGTACTTACTCTTATCTCTAAAAGTAAGGGGATTCCAAGTTATTGTCTTCAGCATGGGGCCATAATGGGAGAAGAAGCGTTTTTTCCAATTTTCGCTACAAAACAGATTGTATATGGAGAGTACGAACGAGAGTGGTATTTTCAAAGAGGGGGAGCTGATTCTCAAATCGAGATATTGGGACACCCAAGATATGATGATATCTATAATAAGAAACATTTAGAAAAAAAAGTACTTTGTAAGAAACTAAATATAGATCCCTCTAAGAAAATAATATTTATAGCAACGCAACCATTTAAAACCCAAGTTTATGTTGAATTAACAAAACAATTGATGAAAGACAAAAATATTACAGTTATTATAAAGCCTCATCCATGGGAAAAAGGTCGTAATTTAGTGAGTGAATATATTCATTTAAGTAAGGTATATCCTAATGTCAAGTATATTACAACTGAAGTGAATATTTATGATGTCATTTCTAATTCAGATCTTGTAGTTATCTCTAATTCAACAGTAGGATTAGAGGCTATGTTATTGGATAAACCAGTAGTTGTTTATAAATCTAAGTCAGAGGAGAGGGATTATAAATATTACGATGAATTAAGCTGGCTTGTGACTCATTCTATTGAAAATATGATACAGACAATTGAAAAAGTTTTATATGATTCTTCATATTCTACAACTGCTAAACAATTAAGGGATTATTTCATACAGAAAAATTACCCTCAAACAACAGTTACTCAAAAATTACAAGATTTATCTCGAGGTATGTAAAAGTGAAAAATGAAAAATCTTTATAAAACACACTGGATTATACAGCAAAACATCTAAGTAATCGTATGGAATAAGGCCGTAGACACGTAAAACGTCGTTTTGCTAGATCCTCAAGATTTCAAAACTCTCTTCAAGCCTCAATCACAATAAAAGGAATTGAAACTATTCATGCCCTATATAAAAAACGGAGTCATCAACCAAACTCCGTTTTTTCAATGTACAATGAATTATAGAAATTATTGCTGTCTATATAAAATTTGTTTTTTTAAACCACAGTTTTTTACATTTAGCTAATTTTGCAACAGAACCAATATGTCCAGTCTAGAACTTCGTCTGGATAGAATTTTCACTACAATATGACATTTCCTGTGGACAAGATATGTGGGAGAAGTTTGGTATTATGAAATCAGTGTGTTTCCTAATTTTTTTCTGATAGGAATGGCAATACAGTGCACTCTTCTTTTAGTCTTGAAGTTAAAAGTGTATTAATATGAAGTGGTGAACTACTCAACACTTCATATTCTAACGGACTGTTAATAGAAGGGTAACAATATAGAAAAAACTCAATCTGAGCATTTAGTACTTTGGGATAATAGTGAAATATCTACTTATTTAGAATGTTCCATGAGAAATTCCACCATCAATTGGAATAAAAGTACCTGTAATAGCACTTGCAGCATCACTAGCTAAAAAAGCTACAACATTACCAAATTCTATTGGGTCATTATATCTCTTCATTGGTAAATTTTGTGTGATTTCTAATTCGATATCTTCAACATTTCGCTTTTGTGTTTTAGACATTTCATTTAATAATTCGGATGCGCGAGCAGTTTTGAAAGAACCAGGTCCGACAGTATTAACTGTAACTCCATAACTAGCGTATTGATGAGAAAGAGTTTTAGAAAGAGAAGCTAGTCCAGCCCTATATATATTTGATAAGGTAAGCATTTTTGAAGGCTCTTTTGCAGTAAGAGAAGAATTTATAATAATTCTTCCCCACTTACGAGAAGACATATCAGGAATTAATTGTTTAGTTAAATAAATGACGGGCAATAACAGATCATTGTGTGCTTTACAGAAATCTTCAATAGTTAAATCCTCTATCGTTCCAGCTTTAGGACCAGCCACATTTGTAAATAAAATATCAATCTTTCCCAGTTGATTCTTTCCTTGCATAATAAGTTTATTTAAATCTTCGATGCTAGTTACATCGGATGGTATTGCTAGAACTTCTCCTTTACTACCAATATCACAAATTTCTTTTTTAGCTTTTTCTAATTTTTTACTTCTACTTGTAATAATCACATTATGTCCATCACAGTATAATCTTTTAGCAACTGCTAAGCCAAGTCCATCAGAACTAGCTAACACTAATGCTGTACGTCTTTCAATTTTATTCATTAAATCTCCTCCAACATATCTTCATATAATTGATCATCTTTACTTACATCATATTTTAAAGTTCTACCTATAAAATTCTTAGCTTCTGAAGGTTGGGTACCTGTTCCAGGGCGCTTATATGTTAAATCACTCCATTGAATTTTTGTACCTTTAGCCATATCACTACAAGCTACCAAGGATCTACGAGTTAATATGAAATTTGCATCATCTGTATGCCGGCGCTTTATGGGTACACCCATTGCTTTTTTAATATTACGTATATCAGTTACAAATTGATTTAGTTCATGAGGATTAATAGAAACTTCATAGTCAGGTCTTTTTATTGTAGCGTCTAAACTGAAGTGCTTTTCTATAACGTGAGCACCTAACGTCACTGCTGCTAAGGAGATAGCTGTTCCTGCAGTGTGATCACAGAAGCCTACTGGATAATTAAAATTTTTTAGTGTCTCCATTACTCTAAGATCAACTTCATTAGGTGGAGTCGGATATTTAGTATTAGTTTGATATACAACGACATTTTTTCCACCTGATTTTTCAATCACTTCTAAAGCAGCTTCTATTTCAGATAACAATGCACTTCCAGTAGAAAGAAATATAGGTAAACCAGTTTTTGCACATTCAGCCAAAAAGGGATGGCATGTAATATCCCCGCTAACTATTTTAAGAAAGTCAGCACCTGACTTGACAATAAACTCAAGAGACTTAAAATCTACTACACAAGCCGTCGTAGATAATCCCAATCTATGTGCAGTATCAAACAATTCGATAATCTGTTCGTCTGATAATCTCCATTTATCCCAATCTAATTTGGTCTTAGAAGATTTTCTACAATCAATGTCATTATAGGCTATATGCTGAAAAGTAACTGCATCAGCCATACTTGAGTTGGCAACCTCGACCATTTTTTTCGCCTCAATAAATGAACCTGCATGATTAATTCCGGCCTCAGCAATTACAAAAACTGATGAATCATCACCAATTAGCTTCCTATTAATATTAAATTTCTGCATCAGTAATCTGTCCTTTCTCAAGGTAACTACAAAATTGCAGCAGTTGTATAGAATGTAATTTCTTAAGTGTATTTGTAAGGAATTGTTAGCAAGATTTTTTATTTAGAAATGTTTAAACAGAAGTGAAGTGTAAATAATCACATGCTATAGCAGCTGCAGTGTTTATTTAGGAGAAGATATACCTACCTCTTTTAAAACATCATCTGTACCATTTGGATCATATTTTAAATCTTTCGCTTTTTTATTTTTCAACAACTTTAATAACGTATGAGCCAAGAAACGAATTTAGAACGTGAAATAATTATTTTTCAAAATTATTATTGGGAAAATGGGAAATATTTGTTTTGATTTCCATCAGAGAAATATCAAGTAGTAGTTTTCCATTAATGTATTAGAGTGTGCAATCGCATCACCGCAGCATTCTTTAAGTGAGCTTTTAATTATTCGAAATCCAAAATCATTTGTACCAAATAGCAGTCACTTTCATATACTGGGCAGGATACTATTTACCTGCTTTATCCCGCTATTTGCGGTCAGTAAGGTCTGCCGTGTTGTACGAAGGTGCCTATAGGAACGAATTTGATTTTCGGTTTCATAAGGATATAAAAGATAAATCCAGTTTTTCTTTGTCGTATCGTACGTATAGAAAATGCCACAGATTCTATATACATTCGGCCCAAAAATTTCAGGCTTTACTCTTTTTACATCAACATCTTTATACGCAATCTTGATAACTAAAAATAAATAAGAAATCTTTATCATGTGAACGAGAAGAGCTCCTCCTTTAAACGGAGTGAAGGTAGGGGCAGTTCAATGTAAATATATATTGTCATTCTGTTTAAAATATCTAACTAGCCTAAGTGGTTATTATGGAGGTGCTCTATGAAATTAGCATTAGGTACTGTTCAGCTGGGTCTTCATTATGGAATAGGAAATATAATGGGTAAACCTGATAGGGAAGAGGCTTTAAATATCATCAAATATGCTATAAATAACGGTATAGATGTGTTAGATACAGCGTCTTCTTATGGAAATAGTGAAGCTATTATAGGTGAATATGTCTCAAGCAAAACAACAGAAAAAATTTTTCAGGTTGTAACTAAAATACCTATGATTGATTCTGAAAATATTGGTATTGAGCATTTAGATAGCTTAATTGATAAATATATTAAACAATCTATGATGAATTTGAAAACAAACATTTTAGACTGTTGCCTGTTACATGATTCTAAAAATATGGTTTCACATAATGGATATATCATTCAAAAATTAAATACATTGAAATTAGGGGGAGTAATCAAAAAGATTGGTGTATCCGTTTATACACCTGATGAAGTTAAGCGGTTTTTGGAATTTGATTGTTTTGATATGATTCAAGTTCCTTTAAATATATTTGATCAACGTCTAATTTGTTCAGGCCTACTACAAAAGCTGAAAACAAAAGGAATAGAAATACATGCTAGAAGTCCATATCTTCAAGGGTTGCTATTAATGGATACGGAAAAAATTCCCGATTATTTACAAATCGCTAAAAAACCAATAAAAGAATTTGAGTTTTTAGCTCGGGAATTCAATTTAAGTAGAGCGCAATTGGCTTTATTATTTGTTCGAGAATTGAAAGAAGTTGATAAGATTATTATTGGATGTGAAACAGTAGATCAATTAAAAGAAAATATTCAAATCTGTAATTCACCTTTATTAGAAGAGAAAGTTCTTAATACTGCAAAGAAATTATTTAAGGATATACCTGAGATAATTATTAATCCGAACTTATGGAGGGTGAATAATGAATCAACATGAATTATTTAGTTTAAAAGGCCAGAATGCAATTGTTACTGGTGGATCTGGTTATCTTGGTTCTGCAATTTCTGAAGGGCTGGCTAAGTATGGTGCAAACGTTATGATAGTTAGTAGAAGCAAAGAAAAATGTATGAATTTAGCTGATCAGTTAAATCAAAAATATAATGTGAAATGTCAGGGATATGCTCTAGATGTTTCAGATAGTAAATCAATAAACCATACATTTGAGGAGATTTATAATTCAGATAATAAGATAGACATTCTTATTAATAATGCTTACTTTGGAGCAGGAAAGACTATTGAAGAAATGACAGAATCGGAGTGGGAAACAGGAATTGATGGTTCTATAAATAATGTGTTTCGGGTTACTAAAAAGGCATTACAATATATGCTACCGAAGAATAAAGGAAATATTATTAATATCTCTTCAATGTATGGTGTTGTTTCCCCAGACCCTTCTATTTACGGCGATTCAGGCTTTAATAATCCTCCGAATTATGGAGCAGGAAAAGCTGCTATCATACAGTTTACTCGGTATCTTGCGTGTCACTATGGTTTAAAAGGAATTAGAGCTAATTCTATCTCTCCAGGTCCATTTCCTAATACAGAAGTTCAGAAAAATAAAGAATTTATTCGAAATTTAAATAAAAAAACAGCGCTAGGTCGTATTGGAAATCCCCAAGAATTACAAGGGTTGATTGTTTTTCTTGCATCTAATGCTTCAAGTTATGTAACGGGGCAAAATATTTGCATTGATGGTGGCTGGACATCGTGGTAAAACATCGCTAGAAAGTCAAGGATGTAACAAGAACCCTTTCCACTGAAAAAATTTTCTCATTTTATATAAGATGAAGAGGTTTTTTAGTTATAGTGAGAATTTGACAATCTAGGAGTGAAAAGAGCCTTCGTTAATAATGTTATATTAGATTATATTGATAAATTTATCGTTACAAATACTTTGTTATTCTGTGAAATTCCCTAATTTTAAGGAAGTATTTGATATAGATAGAAGTCAAAAAAACATAATGGAGGCTAATAAGAAAAAATAATTGACGCAGTAACAGTTTTTGGACTGAGGACTTTTACAACATCTGTTACCGCAGAAACTATCGTAATAGCGGATGTACTCAACGTACGTGAAAAGCCAACTACGGAATCAAAAGTATGGGTAGAAAATTGTGGTGAAGCAATTGCTGGTGATACCGGTAGTGCAATTAAAGGTAAACGTATTGATGTTTTAGTAGGTTCAAAAAGTAAGGTTATAAATTTGGGAAGACAAACGGTTAAAGTGAAAATTCTATGATATTCATGGTAACAAAAATAGAAGCCATTTCTCTTTATTGAGACTGACTTTTATTTTTGAGTTAGTGCAACTCATTGAAAACCTTTGTTAATATGATTTAGGTATTTTAAGAGGGTTATTTCCAAAATAGCACCAAAATTTTAATGGAAAATGAAAAAATACAATTTGTATCATGTTTATATATTAAATGTAAAAAGAATAGATTTCTTGCACTCTTATTAATAGTAAAATGCAACAACTATTATTTTAGAGGTAATTTATCCAATCAAGCGCAGGGGGAGAGTGTTTACCTGTTATATTCATAGCAATGCAATTATTATGTATAAGATAATAATGTTAAGTAGAATTTAGTTGTAATGCCTAGAAAAAGAACCCTATAGGATTCTTTTTCTAGGCATATTAACAGTAAGGATAATCATGAAATGCTATTTTCAAATCTTTATTAGGGGAAAGATTTAGAAAAAACTTAACATATATCTATTTTTACATAAATGTAAGATATAGTAAAATAATAATATTTATACTTACTATTACTAATATTTAATCATAAACATTAACACTATGTGTATAGTGTTAATGTTTATTTAGAGCGGTCTATATTTAGCCATCCAATAATAGCTCGAAGTTGGTATATAAGACTAATTTGGAGTTTCATGTAGTGAACTACTCGCCACTTCCGGGTGTTCCAACCCTAGATGTCCAACGTTTGGACGCTCCTTTGGTATGATTGATATTTTACACGGGAACCGAATGGTTTGGTTTGCACATTCTATTTTCTTCCTGCAACCTTATATATCAAGTTATCAAAGAACTTCATATAGCTAGTTTTATCAAAATTTTTTGGTTATGCCAAACCGAAATTTATCACCCACCTATCGTTGGACTATCGCCTTTCACACGCTTGAGGAAGGAGAACTCTTTCGAAGAATTCGTTAAAATAGAGAACCGAGGCCCTCTATTAAATGAACATGAATGATTTAAATCACTTGTAGCTCTATAGACATTTGGTGATATGTGAAGTGTAGTATTTAGATATCTTTAAGAGTTTTTACTAACTTGTCTTCTTAGGATTTCATAGATGTATTCGATAAGCTAATATGTCTAATTTATTAATATTGAGAGTCGCTACTACCTGTATTAACTTATTTTATTTTTTAAAGCAATATCTCTTATTGGTGCTATCCTCTTATATCATTCTTCTTGGTATTCTTTAGCTAAGTGAGAGGGGTATGATGAAATAGGAGGACCAATCTTAAAGAGGGATAAACTAGTTTTTGAAATCGGTATACAGTTCTTTAATAAATATAGTTTTTGCAATATGTCTTTATCTATTGGATGAAGCATGTAATCTGTCATTATGAAATAATTGTGATGATAGATAAATACTTTTCCTTCGGGTAGAATCGTGTAATGAGATAAATTCGGATAAATAGGTGGTCCATCTGAAAATTTATCTAAACTACTTTGTGAAACTTTAATAATTTCTTGATTTGAAAATTTTAATTTGCGAAATGCTATGGTGTTAATGAATGGACGTTTTTGATTATTTTCTAAATAAAATAATTCTTCTTTTTCGTTTTGCACAACCCGTAGATTTGGGATTGATTCAGTAAGGGTTATGGGAGGACCTTCAGTATATTTGTAGATAAAGGGATCAGGGATTGAGACAATTTCATTTTGATTATATTTGAAGTAGGAAAGCATTTCTTTCGATATAAGCCTACGTTTATAATTATCAATTAAAAATACTTCACCTTGTGAATTTCTAAATAAAATACCATTTAAATCTTTGGAAGGGAGGTTAGCATATAAATTTTGGAAGGAAAATGGTGTTTTAAAAGTAATATCGAGCACTTTGTTAATGGGATAAAAAGGCTGGAATGTATTTAGGCGCTTCCAAAACATCGCATCTCCAACAAACCAATATAAAGGATTTGTATCCCAATATTCACAGTATTTTTCATAAACCTTTAATAATATTCTTCTAGTATGCATAACTGAACAGTGATCCACAACATTTGCAGCTGTATATAAAATTTTTGAAGCTTCTCTTACATATTCATGAATAGGTTGTAGATTATAATCAACATATTTTACGTATTGAGAAGAGTACACTATATCAATTTCAGGGTGTTTTTCTAAGAAAGATAACATTTCAGCTAATCTGTTTGGAACGTACATAGTATCGTCCGTTAAATAGCAAATATACTGCCCACGTGTTAATGGAAGTGCCTTATTGATGAGAGTTGCATATCTTGTGGTTTTATATCTCTCATTATCTTGTATAAAACTATTTTCATAATAAATTCGAGGGTCATCTAAATAATTTTTTATAATATTTATAGTTTCTGGACAAGAGTTATCATCCATAATAAAAAGTTCCCATTCTTTATAAGTTTGCATTAGGACACTTTCAATAACTTGATTAATTAATGATGGCTTATTATAGCTAGTAAGGATAATTGAAATTAGGGGTTGCAAAATCGTCACCTCTTCTGAGAATATTGAATGTTTTTTTCTCGCGAAGTCTAATAGATAATAATAAACCTTTATTGATACATTCTTTTTTGTACTTGGATAGTTTATTACCTTTTCATAGATATGGTATGGACTATAGTGGAGTAAAAAAAGATATATATAGATAAATATAAACGCTGCTATAGACTTTAATATATATATAAATTTTTTTAAAATTATCGGAACGGATTGTCCTTTCTGTTTATATAATAACGTAACTGTTTTTGTATTTGGTTATAAGGAGGAGAGGAATATTTGCCTAAAATTTCAGTTATAATGACAAGTTACAATAAGCCTACGTTTGTTGAAAAATCGATATTAAGTGTATTAAACCAAACTTTTCAAGATTTTGAGCTTTTTATCATGGATGATAATTCTAATGAAATGACCCAGAAGGTAATTCAACCATTTATTAATAAGGAAAATGTACATTTTTATAAAAGTAATGTGGCCCATATTTCTGAACGGACAAAAAAAGTCAGATATGCTGCTTTAATTAATGAGGCTCTTAAGCATGCGAAGGGGGAGTATATTACTTATATTACTGATGATAATCAATATGAAAAAGAACGACTCAAAAAGATGTCTAGTTATCTTGATGAGAATAAAGGTGTTCAAATTATTTATTCTGCATCAAAAACGATTCATCTAGATGAATCAGATTTGCCTATTAAAACTGTTGAAAGAGCTGCCAAAAAAATTACTAATAATGCTCCATGTACAATTGATCATTGTTCTATTATGCATAGAGCCTCTGTTTTACCGATTCTTGAAAAAAGGTGGAATTCATACTGGGATGAAGATCCTCAATTTTATCGTATAGGAGATGCACGCTTTTTTTGGAGATTAAATCATTATTGGGATTTTCATCCTTTAGATGAAATTTTAGATATCAATTATATTACTTCACATTCAATACATTCGCAGTTATTTGCAGAAGAAAAAAATGAATTTGTACAATTATTACCGCCACAAAGAACATGTAAAGAATTAAGAGAAGACTTAAGAAGAAAAAGAGGGTGAAATGTTGAGTGATATCTATTTGGAAATTACCGGGAACTAAATCCGGAATATATAAATGTTTTTTCTGAGCTAAACCATTATAATATCCGTTTGCCATTACTGAGTAATTTTTATCAATATTTAGACGATGATGTAAAAAATAATATGAAAGTAAATAATTTTTATAAACAACTGTCCATTGAGCAAATAGAAGAAACGCAGTTGTAGTTAGAGTTTGAAAAAATATCTTCATTTCAACCAAAGATAACTCCTTAAACAACCTCATATTTTCAGTTTTCAATGAGCAACCTGTACCAAAAATATAAAACAGCATCGTATGTTTTGCTATTCAAAAAGCTAATTTATCTCCCACCTATTTGTTGGTGCAATAGCACTACATACAAATTGAGAAGGGAGTTTTCTTGACTAAAAATTATTTCAATAAGAGGAGGTATGCATTTATATGTTTTTTAAAGATAAAAACATTTTAATTATTGGTGGAACAGGAACAATTGGAAAGAGCATTCTTTCTAATATTCTAGAAGAAAAGCCCAAAGTTGTAAGGATTTTTAGTAGAAGTGAATATAATCAATTTTTATTACAAGAAGAACTCAGGGGTAGAAATCAAAATATTCGCTATTTAATTGGGGATATTCGAAATTACGATCGATTATATAGTGCAATGGAAAATATTGATTATGTGTTCCATGTGGCAGCGATGAAGCATGTTTCGTTTTGTGAATATAATCCGTTTGAAGCAGTTTTGACCAATATTTTTGGAACACAAAATGTAATAAAAGCGGCAATTGCTCAGAAAGTAAAAAAGGTAGTTTTTACAAGTTCTGATAAAGCGATTTCACCAACAAATAATTACGGTGCAACAAAATTGACTGCTGAAAGATTGATTACGTCAGCGGAATATTCAAAAGGTTCAAGTGAAACGATATTTGCAAGTGTTCGCTTCGGAAATGTTATGGGGTCAAGAGGCTCTGTCATTCCTTTATTTGAAAATCAAATTAAAGAAAACCAAAAAATAACTGTAACGGATCTTAGTATGAGTAGATTTATGATGACACTGACCCAAGCAACTATGTTAACAATTGAAGCAATGAAAATAGCAAAGGGTGGTGAAACTTTTATATTAAAAATGCCAGTTATTTCATTAAACGATTTAAGTGAAGTGATGATAGAAGAAGTTACAAAGTTATATGGATTGCCCAAGGAGAATATTAAAATTGAAGAAATTGGGTTAAAACCTGGTGAAAAAATGTATGAAGAACTTATGACACATGATGAATCTTTACAGGCTTTTGAATTACCAGATATGTTTATCATTCCTAGCCCATTAAAAAAGGGTGCTCAATATGAAAATGCAAAAAGGGCGAAGGCAGGGTTTTACCGTTCTGATAATCAAAATGCTATTTCAAAAGAAGAGCTTAGAAATTTAATATTAAACCAGCAACTATTAACAGGAGGGGAGAAACTATGAAAATATTAGTAACTGGTGGTGCAGGTTTTATTGGTAGGTGGGTTGTAAAGAGATTATTGCAGGATAAGCATGAAGTATGGATATTAGACAACTTAGCAAATTCAACTACTGCAAATATTACCGAGTTTGCACACGATCTAAATTTAAAACAATACATTCAAGGAGATATTAAAGATAAAAAATTAGTTGCTCAATTATTTGAAAATAATTCATTTGACCTTTGTTATCATTTAGCAGCGAGTATTAATGTTCAAGATAGTATAGACGATGCTAGAACAACTTTTGAAAATGATACAGTAGGTACTTTTAATTTGTTAGAACAATGTCATAAGCATAATGTCAAAATGGTCTTTATGAGTACGTGTATGGTATACGATAAAGCTACTAATATACAAGGAATATCAGAATTAGACCCGATTAAACCAGCTTCTCCATATGCTGGGTCAAAAATTGCTGCTGAAAACATGGTTTTATCTTACTATTATGCTTACAAGCTGCCAGTTGTGGTTATTCGTCCATTTAATACGTATGGCCCATTCCAGAAAACTGGTGGTGAAGGTGGGGTTGTTGCTATTTTTATAAATAATAAATTAGATAATGTACCACTAAATATTTATGGAGATGGGAAACAAACGAGAGATCTTTTGTATGTTGAAGATTGTGCGGATTTTGTTGTGGCAGCAGGATACTCTTCAAAAGCAAATGGTCATATTATTAACGCAGGAACAGGACAAGATATATCAATTAATAAATTAGCAGAATTGATTTCAGGAAATAAAGTAAGTATTCAACATGTAACTCATATCCATCCACAAAGTGAAATTCAAAAATTATTATGTAACTATGAAAAAGCAAAAACAATATTGAGTTGGGAACCGAAAGTTTCTTTAGAAGATGGAGTTATTAAAACAGAAGAGTGGATTAAATCTTTAAAAAGTAACCCTAAGGAGAAAGAATAATGGTAAGGGAAATTCTCGGTATACATGGAGGAAAGCCTGTTAGAGAAACATATTTGCCATATGGTCAACAACAAATTGATGAACATGACATTCAGGCGGTTGTAGATGTATTAAAAGGGGATTTTTTAACGACAGGGCCAACGATTCAACAGTTTGAGGAGGCTATAGCGAAATATGTGGGAGCAAAATACGCTGTTTCTTTTTCAAATGGTACAGCTGCTCTGCATGCTGCTTGTTATGCAGCTGGCATAACTGAGGGAGATGAGGTAATTACAACTCCAATGACATTTGTAGCAAGTGCAAATTGTATTTTATACCAGGGTGGAAAGCCAGTATTCGCAGATATTGACAATGAAACATATAACATTAGTCCTAAATCTATAGAGGAAAAGATTACAAGCAAAACAAAAGCCATGATTCCCGTACATTTTACTGGGCAGCCTGTAGAGTTAGAGGCAATAAAGAAAATCGCAAAAGAAAATAATTTGATTATCATTGAAGATGCAGCCCACGCATTAGGAGCCACATATAAAAATAAAAAGATTGGTTCTATTGGTGATATGACAATGTTTAGTTTCCATCCGGTGAAACATATTACTACCGGAGAGGGCGGAGTAATTACTACAAATAATCCACTGTTTTATGAAAAACTTGTTCAATTCTGTACGCATGGAATTGAAAGGAATCCTCAAAAACTTCTTGAAAATCATGGGCCTTGGTATTATGAAATGCAATTCTTAGGTTACAACTACAGATTAACGGATATACAAGCTGCTCTTGGGTTATCACAGTTAAGTAAATTAGACTCTTTTATTAAGGTTCGAAAGAAATATGTAGACATCTATAATAAAGAATTTAGTTGTTTATCTGAAATCATCATACCAAAGCAATCGCCTCAGACCGAATCAAGTTGGCACCTTTATATTATTCGTTTAAATACTAAATTATTAAAATGTAATCGCAAAGAAATTTACGAGGCATTACAGAGAGAAAATATCGGTGTGAATGTGCACTATATACCCGTACATTTACAACCGTTTTATCAAAAATTAGGTTATGAAAAAGGTATTTGTCCACAAGCAGAAAATGTATATGAGGAAATTATTACACTGCCTCTATTTCCGAAAATGACAGAAGCTGATGTATGGGATGTAATAAAAGCGGTGAGAAAAGTTCTTTCGTTTTATAGAGTTGCTAAACATTAAATGAAAGGGGTGTTATTAAGATTGCAAAATCAAAAATTGTTAAGAGCTGTTACAAAAATCGATATAAAAAAAGGAGAGATTATTACAGCTAATAAAATAGCTATGGAACTAGATGTTGTTGAAAATGCACTTAACCAGCTTGAAGCAGAGGAATTATTACCTCAGATAGCTTTATATAATTTGTCTGCAGGTACCCCATTATCAAAAGAGGTTATTGAACCTCCAAAAGTAGTAATAATTGTACTTTGCCGGTTAAAATCTACTAGGTTACCTTTAAAGGCATTATTACCAATACACGGAATTCCTTCCATTGAAAGATGTCTTATAAATACATTAGCTATTCCAGGAAAACATCAGGTCATACTTGCTACTTCAGATATAGCACAAGATGATCCTTTGGAAAAATTTGATTTAGACAGGAAGGTTAAAATTTTCAGAGGTGATCCAGAAAATACTGCTGATCGCATATTCCAAGCTGCCAAACAAGAAAATGCAAACATTGTAATGCGGATTACAGGAGATTGCCCAGTTGTGTCACCAGAAATCAATACTTTTTTACTAGATGAACATTTGAAAAGCGGTGCAGATTATACACAGGCAGAGTTAAGTACGTTACCTGTTGGAACAGCAGGCGATATTTTTACATTAGAGGCAATCGAACGATTGCTACAAACCCAAAAAACTTTAACCTATGCAGAATACCTTCCGTTGTATTTTATAAATAATCCCCATTTATTCCAAGTCAATATAGTAAAACTCCCTCCTCCATTTCGTTACCCTACTTGGAGGCTAACATTAGATGAACAACCAGATTTAGATATGTTCAATGAACTTTATAAAAGTCTGAATGTAAAATCTAAACCTTTATTTTTTCATCAAATAAAAGATTACATCCTAGAAAATCCTGAACTTATTCAAATCAATAGTCATGTGAAACTGAAATATATAAATCAAAAATCGTTAGTAGATGAGTTAAATAGAGAAACAAAATTATAAATTAATAAATTGTAGCGCTTTTAGTGAGGAGGGAGTAACTTGCTTGAGAAAAAAATTGCCTTTCGCGCCGACGCATCTATTGAAATAGGGACCGGTCATATTATGCGTTGTTTAACACTTGCCCATGAGTTACGGAATAAAGGTGCTCAGATTTATTTCATTTGTCGTAAGCTGCAAGGTGATCTGCAGCAATATATTTTAAATAAGGGATTTCATGTGTTTTTATTAGATGCAGATGGTGAAAATACGAATTTCTCAAGTACAGTACACGGGAGTTATTTGAATTGGCTAAAATATCATTGGTTTGTTGATGCACAACAGACCAATGATATTTTGTCGCAACTTCCCAAGTTTGATTGGTTAATTGTTGATCATTATGGATTAGATAATAAGTGGGAGACTGCTTTAAGAAAAACTGTAAGAAAGATTATGGTAATTGATGATCTTGCAAATCGAATGCATGACTGTGATTTATTACTAGACCAAAATTTATATGATAACCTAAATACTCGCTATAAAGATTTATTACCAGAGCAATCATTAGTGAAATTAGGACCTAAATATGCCATATTACGACCAGAGTTTCATGCTGCTAAAAAATTTTTAAGAAAAAGAACAGGCGAGATTGAACGCATCTTTGTATTTTTTGGGGGGCATGATGCAACGAATGAAACATTAAAAACATTAAGAGCTATACAAAATATAAGTAGCGATACTTTAAAAGTAGATGTAGTAGTAGGAAGTCAAAATCCCCATAAAGAAGAGATTGAATCTTATTGCAGGAGTATTTCTAATGCCTCATTCTATTGTCAAATAGAGAATATGGAAGAGTTTATCGTACGAGCGGATTTAGGGATAGGAGCTGGTGGCACAACCACATGGGAACGCTGCTTTCTTGGATTACCTTCTATAACAATTACAACTGCTCCAAATCAAATTGAAGTAACCAAGGCTGTGTCGAACGCTGGAGCTACATGGAACATTGGTACAGCTGAAAGTGTTTCGGATGAAACGATTACGAAATGTCTAAGCAAGCTTTTATCAAATTCTAATATAGTGAAAGAAATGTCTAATAAAGCTCTTTCTATACAGTGTGCCAGTAATTCAGATGAAATAGCAAAAATTATTTTAGGAGGATAGCATGTTAGATATAGGGGATTTTCAATTGAAAAGTTTAGAAAAGAAAGATTTAGAACTTATTTTAAAGTGGAGGAATACAAAAGAAATACGTACGGTTATGTATGAAGATCATCAGATAACAATAGACGAACATTTAAAGTGGTATGAAAAACTAGTAATGGACGATACAAAAGTTGCAAGATTATTAACATATAAAGAAAAGCCAATTGGATTTGTTAATTTTACAAAAATAGATGAAATGAATCAGACTTGTTATTGGGGATTTTATATAGGTGAAAAGGAAGGCGTAAGACGTGCTGGAACTGTATTAGGTTTATTAGCATTAGACTATATATTTGAAACAAAAGACATACACAAAGTGTGTGCAGAAATAATAGAATCAAATCGTATCAGTTTAAACTTCCATCAGAAACTTGGCTTCCAAGAAGATGGAAGATATGAAAACTATATTTGCAGGGATAATGATTATATTGATGTCATTACAATGACCCTGTTTCATGAACAGTGGACGGAAAGGAAAGAAGCCATAAAAAAAGAACTTGAAGGTGAAAAAAATGAGTAATATATATATCGGAGGTAGAGAGATTGGCGATAACTTGCCACCATTTATAATTGCAGAAATGTCAGGGAATCATAATCAATCATTAGATAGGGCTTTGCAAATTGTAGAGGCAGCTGCAGTGGCTGGAGCACAGGGATTTAAAATTCAAACATATACACCTGATACAATGACTTTAAATATAGAAAATGGTGATTTTTTAATTCAAGATACAAAAAGCTTATGGAAAGGTAAATCACTTTATCATTTATATAAAGAGGCTTATACACCATGGGAGTGGCATAAACCCATTTTTGATCGCTGTATAGAATTAGGAATGATACCATTTAGTACGCCATTTGATGAAACTGCTGTGGATTTTCTAGAATCATTAAATGTTTCTTGTTATAAAATCGCATCTTTTGAAAATACTGATATCCCCCTCATACGTAAAGTAGCTGCAACAGGAAAACCAATAATCATTTCGACAGGTATGGCTTCGATTGCTGAACTAGATGAAACAGTAAGGGCTGCGAGAGAAGAGGGATGTAAAGAATTAATTTTATTAAAATGTACAAGTACGTATCCTGCATCTCCCAAATCTACAAACATAGCTACCATACCTCATATGAAGGAGTTATTTAAATGTGAAATAGGTTTATCTGATCATACACTTGGAGTAGGTGTATCTGTAGCAAGTGTTGCTTTGGGAGCCACAGTAATTGAGAAACATTTAACACTCTCGAGGTCTGACGGGGGTGTAGATGCTGAATTTTCAATGGAACCTGCTGAATTTAAATTATTAGTAAGTGAAACTGAAAAAGCATGGGAATCTTTAGGTAATGTATATTATGGACCAACTAATTTAGAAAAAGACTCTTTAAAGTTTAGAAGGTCATTATATGTTGTAGAAGACATAAAAGCGGGAGAAGTATTCACGAATGAAAATATTAAAGCTATTAGACCAGGTAATGGCTTATTGCCAAAACACTTATCCAAAATTCTCGGAAAGAAAGCGAGTAAGGATATCAAAAAAGGAACACCTATTTCATGGGATTTAATTTGATAGAGTATACTGAAATACTAATAGGAATTCATTTCAAGTATGTAGTAGTAAACATGATAGCTTGTGCTAACCGATATGCATCTCCTATTTATTTGTTGGTGCAATCACACCTTCAGGAAAATTAAGGGGGGAGTCTTCTGGCGGAAAAAGATAAATTAAAATGCCTTTTCATAAAATTAAAAAGGCATTTTAATTTATTCAGAATCATTATAAAAGAAAAGAAATTTTTAATTTAATAAATCAATTAAATTGTGATTGTAATATATTCGTTATAAAATTGATTCTCTCATGAAAAGTATGTTGTGTAATAACTTTTTTGTAAATTTTTTCGACCATTAATTTTTTTGAAATCGTATCATTTAAATTAAGAGATATTTTATTTAAACAGTCTTCAAAGCTGTTATAGGATATAATTTCATCTTTATTGAAGAAAGATGAAAGATCAGATTTTTCTTCAATAATTTGAAAGCCTTGGCAAGCTGCGATATCAAATGTACGATTATTAATGGTATTACTTTTTACTCTATTTTTATTTTTATTCTGCGGAAATAGATAACTACGATGAGGATTTAATATAAGACTAGCGTTATTATAATAGAACGCAACTTCTTGAGGCGGAATCCATTCTTCTATAATCTTAATTCTTCGGTGATTTTTCCATTTTTTAATTAACTTATTTCGCCAGTGTTGACCGATAACAGTATAGTGATAAGGGGTTTTTTCCAAAAGAAACTGTATCAATTTCACTCGGGTTGGATAAGGATATCCAATGAACAATATTTCACTTATATATTTTGAATTTTTTAGACCAGGTTTAAATATATCTATATTAGTTGCTAAGGGTAAATGATATACATTGGTATATCCTAAAGCTGTGTAATATTTAAGTGCTTCGCTATCAATAGTAAATATAAAATCAAAGTTATTTAATAGAGGAAGAGAAGTATCTATATAAAATGGGTCCTCAGTTAACCAGACAGCTAATTTAATATTCCTTTCTTTAAAATATTGAATTGCTTTTTGCGGTAGATAATTACCTAATAAGGTGAAAACAATATTAGGATGAAAAGTTGCTGTAATGAAATCCAATTGCTCTACTAATTCACTCGGCTGTACTGCTAACCATTCGAAATTTTGATTGATAAGTGTTTCCTGTATGCTTTGATCTAGATATTGATAGATTTTTGAGTAACCAGAAGTAATGTATAAGAGTTTCATATTTCAATCCCTGCTTTAGGTATAAAATATATTATGAGCTAAACGTAACACTTTCTATTTCTTTACAACTGATCTTAGTAATACTTATAGTCGGAGGAGTAATTGAATTTTCCTCCTCTAATGTGACGATACAAGTATTAGAGTTAAAATTTGTAAAAACAGCAGGTCCAATAATATTTCCAGATTTACCAGTCACAGTAACGACTTCGCCTGGTTGTAAATTTTTAAAAATAGTACATACTCCACCTGAACAACGAAATAAATTGCATAAGAACAAATTTTTCCCTCCTTTAAACAATATACTGTATCATATGAAAGTATGTAGAAGGATGTGTAGACAAGTAACCTTTAGAAGGGGAAAGAAATTTAAATTAAAGAATATTATTGAAATAAAAAAAGACATTCTAATGAATGTCTTAATTATAGATCGAACTAAAACCATTTGAATCATCTTAAGGGGTGGTTAATGTAATGCTTTCTATATCTTCACAACTTATGAATATAGTATTGGTTGAAGAGGGGGTTAGCACATCTTCTTCAACTAAAATCACCGCACAATTTTGCGGAATGAACTGTGTAAAAGTAGCAGGACCAATAATTTGACCTGATCTAGTAGTAACTGTAACAACTATTCCCACTGGCCATACAGAGAATATAACACAAGCTAAACCTTTACATGCTGCCATATTAAACCCTCCTAACTCTAATTTTTAATAATGTAGTGAATTCCAAACATTTTATATTGTATGGGGGAGCAGTATGAAGTGCTTGGACTATTAGAAGTCACTTTCCGGTTTTATCCCTTCATGATTAATATGATAACTGTGAAATACTACGATACACAGGTTTAAAAAATAAAAATGGTAAGGAGGTTTATGAGGAAGATATTGTGTGATTTAGTGATCAGCTATTCCAAGGTCCAAATGATGAATGGAATTATAAGGTAGGATGTAACGAGTACATGAAGTTATGCTACACGGTATTTGATTAGGATGAGATAGAAGGCTTAAGTTTTCGGCAGCATTTATGGAAATTTAGAGTAACTAGAAAAATAAATAAAATTCTTATTTGCGCGACTTGTTTTCTTATAAGTGTGCAAACACGAAATAGGAGGGTTATCAATTTGATGACAACAACTGTTCGACTGAAAGTAGGAATGAAAACCGTCAGGTTGAGCTGAAACTACTTATCTAATACTCCTACATGCAAGGCATGATAGTAGTCACAAATTGTATGAAGCTAGGTGAAGTTGGCTGAACAAAACCTAAGTGAGAACTCATATGGTAATGGATAGGTCGGGATGCTACAAAATATCTATGGTGAGAATGTCCGATAAAGGACTGACGAACTTGCGAATGTATGGGTCTAAAGGATTAATACATCAGAAATGTGTATGTCGTTAATGACGATGTTATCTACCGAAAAGTAAGAGTAAATGATATAAAATTCGGAACATCTAACGATGAGGATGTAAAGATAACAGGTTTACAGCAAGCACTTAAGGATATATGTATAGCTAAGTCAATCGGAACGTGGTAAGCAAGAAACTGTCACTAACACCTACTAGCAGACAGATGTATATAAGGTTCTAACAAACCAAAATTGCTTTATTCTTCACAGTACCAACGAAGCATGTAACAAATGTGGAGGGATAGTCCCTAATCTTGTTCTTTGAAAGCTAAATCAACTATATGTAACTCACAGAATCGAGTAAGATGATTGGACCTTTAGTAAGAAAAGGGAATGAATACATAGGTGAGTACAACATTGTTTGTAATCTAGTTGCTTTAGTATAAAAGGATAAGATGGGACGCTGTAAGCAATGAAAGTCGCACGTACAGTGTTAAGCCGGGGAAAAGATGGAGATAACTTCAAAGTTTTACCTATCGCAACGATATCTAAATTGTATATGTAGAAAGGAGCACCTAATTAAAGTGCTCCATAGGAGATTGATTATAAATGTCTGTTCATTAACTATTATTATGTTTATTTTATCGAATGGTGAAAAACTTGGACAAAAACTTCATTTTGCACAACAAAGCAGCTAGTTAATAAAACTAACTGCTCGTTGTACAAAAAAAACGCTACGCTTACAGAAATAATTTGTTTGATCATACAAAGTAACATCATCATAATATTCTTCTGTTTCAATAATGAATTTTTTCTTTTCACCTGCGAATACATATTCAGACCCATCTACAATAGGGAAATCTTCTGGATAAACGTTCATACACTCATTTTTAATTAAACAATCTTTCACTTCTTTTACAGCATCTGTGGGTATTTCTTCTAAAGTCAAAAATTCTTCAAAGCTATTATTTATACGTATTCCATGAGAAGCTAATATTTGATTTAACTGCTTAGCTAAACCAAACTCTTCAAAAATCATGTATTCATATTCGTTAGGGTTAAATTTATCTAGTAATACATAAGAATCCAATGAATGCATTTTATAAGTATTTATCCATTTAACAGGTTGATGAAATTCCCCAGGCCTGATTAGATAACCCCAAAGTCCTACGTATTTGTGAAACGCATCGGAAGGTAATACGAAATAAAGAGATCATTCTTCTGTTTCTTTTTCTAATATCCTTTTTCCAGTAAGCAGTTTAAGCATCTTTCTTCCCCCTCGCACCAAAATTCAAAGCAAAAATAGCTAAGCATTTCCTGTATATACATATTTTTTGACAAGAATTTAGTTCATTGAATATATAACTATTTTAACATTAATTCTAATAAATAAGGTGAGTAGCAGGCTTAGTATAAAGAACAAATTAAATTTTCAGAAAATATTTCTAAAAAACTTAGTTTTTGAGTTAAAAGTACCAATAATTCAAGTAGAAGTATTATTTTTGAATTTTATAAATATTGAACGAGGGAGAGGAGATATTTTTATGGATTCAAAAACTTATGAAAAGCTACAGGCACTACGTAGATATAAAGAGCCAATTCAAGCAGTATTAAGAACGGTTAAAAAACATGATAAAGACGATCCAGATACTGAATATGCTGAGTTTGCCCTTGAAAACGGTAAGATTATAGGTATTTGTAAAAAAGAGGACTTCTCTGATTATTCTTTTAGAAGTATTACACAATTCACAGGTAATATTTTTAACGTAGTAATTACTCAAATGTCTGATGAACTGGATGTAAATAAAGTTCAGGTATCAGTAAAAGAAGCAAGTAGAAGATCGGCAGATGCTTTAATTCGTGAGTTAATAGAATTGGAGCAAGATGAAAGACTGCAAGAGCCAACCTACGAAGCAGAAGTAACTGGATACAATATGAATGCTCAGGTTCCAACTATATTCTTACGCATCAATGGTGCCGAATGCTTCATGAAATTACATGAACTAAACTATGGAAGAGTGTATAAAAATGCTGTGGATCGTTATGCACCTATTGGTGAACGCATCCCAGTTAAGGTTCTACAATTTAATCCAGAGCAACGATTAATCCACGTTTCTAGAAAAGCAGCAGTGGAAAACCCTTATCAGTTATTATCTGAATTAGCTGAAGGAGATACAATCGTTGGAAGGGTAGTAAATGTTGACCCGCGTTTTGGAGTTTTTGTTGAATTGGACCAAGGCTGCACAATTAAAGGAATTGTCCCTAAAACAATCGAACAGCCAGTATTGGATGAAGTAGTTAGTATGAGAATTGTGAATGTGGATGTAGAAAAAGAGAGAGGGTCGGGGGTTATCTTTAAGTTTCCTTTTGGACGCAAAAAAGTTAACGACCCAACGGCGTTTTTATTTAACTAATGAGTGCGCCGCAGGTTTCCGTACAAGAGAATGGAAAGGCGGTTCAATATTGGCTTAATAGGGACCAATCTTTATCACTTTGGGATGACCCCTCGTTGCAGGGGGGACCAATTCTTCCAGATAATTTCAAACCACTCACAGATTTACGTAGTATTTATGACAGAATTAATTCAGGTTTTATAAATGAAAAAGATAATTTAATACTAAAGCTTATTTGGGATTCATTAGCGATTACTGAAGCACAAATCAAAAATTTTGTGGAATCTAAAATTAGTAGGTCACAGGTTTCAGAATCGTTGAAAAAACTGGTACTGTATGGATTTGTTAGTCGATGGGAGATAAAATCTGGGCTATTTCCGGATCGACCCAAAACTTCTGCTCCAATCACATTAAATACTGCTGGTCATTTGATGATGTGGGCTTATCATAACCGTAATACAAACTATTCTTTAAAGCCAGAGCAGTGGTTAAAACTTGGGGTGGCAGGTGTACAAAGATTTGTCACTATGAATCAAATAAAATATGAGTTTGCAATAGGCCAACAATTATTAAAAAACTGGTGCTGGTATCCGAAGTTACAAGGTACTGGTAATGGGTATAATCCAATTGCTGTTGGAGAAATTAAAACTCCGATTGGAAATCAAAACTTCATATTTGAAAGGGTACAACAAGGTCAGCGGTATGCACAACATTTAAAATCGCGATTGAAAATTTGGGAAGATCAAATTCAAAATGGACCAAATAATTTATTGAATTTCGAAAACACGAAGAGTTTACCAGGAATTTTTATATTATCTATATCTAATCTTGCTTTAGCAGAACATGTTAGAAAGGAGCTAATGTTAGACTTACGAAAGATTCCTATAATGCTTTTAATAGACGAATGCATTCACAGTGAGGGATTCGCAAAATCTTTTTATATCTCAACTCAAAACGGAATTCAGCAAGCACCATTACCATTTTTGAGATAACAAGAGCTGCTTCAGGTAAATATGCTGAAGCAGCTTTTTTAGTTAAAAAGTAAAGTAGATAACATTCATTTGTATTGTACTAAATAAGATGGAGATGAATGAACTGAATGATTTAAATTGAGGACAAAAATGATTAGTAAGATACAAATTTGAACTACCCCCACTTTCACTTCATTTAGAAGAGGGGGATTCCTAAGTAAAAAGTTCTATTGAACTTTAATTTATTAGGCTACCCCCACAGTCCTTGCGGTTAGAAGTCTTATTGCCTCATTTTTTATATTGATACTTGCGTTAATATCCCTATCATGGTGTGTACAACAAGAAGGGCAGTTCCATTTACGTAGGTTTAGATTTTTAACGTCTTTGTTTTGATATCCACAACAAGAACATAATTGGCTGGAAGCAAATGTTTTCGATACAACAATGACTTGTTTGCCGTACCATTTTGCTTTGTATTCTAACATGGCTCGAAACTGTGACCATGATACCTCGCTAATTGCTTTTGCTAACTTATGATTCTTTAACATATTCGATACTTGCAAATCCTCTATACCGATAACATCGTGGTTTTTGATGATTTCAGTTGAAATTTTGTCCAAGTAATCTTTTCTAGCATTTGATATATATTCATGAATTCTAGCTATCTTAATTCTTTGTTTATTCCATCGAGAGGAACCTTTTGTTCTTCTCGAAAGCACACGCTGTGCTTTTGCCAACTTTTCTTCTGAAAATCGGAAATATTTTGGGTTTTTGTAGATTGTTCCATCTGACAAAATGGCGAAATCTTTTAGTCCTACATCAATTCCAATGTAAGAATGTGTTTTTGGAAGTTCTTGCACTTCTGTTTCAACTAATAACGACACAAAGTATCTACCAGAAGGGTTCCGTCTAACTGTAGCATTTACAATACGTCCCGTTATTTCACGACTTTTGGTAAATCGAACAAGACCTAGTTTTGGCAATTTTATTTTGTTTCCTACAACGGCAATGTTTTCATTTGTTTGTTTTGTGATATAAGATTGTACGTTATTCTTCTTGGATTTGAAACGCGGGGCACTATTTTGTTTTTTGAAAAATCGTGTATACGCATCCGCAAGGTTGCGAACAGATGACTGAATCGCAATACTATCTACTTCTTTGAGCCAAACAAACTCTTTCTTCAAGCCAGGAAGTTTGGCAGAGCATGTACCATATGTTAAACCTTTTCCAGTTTCTTTATATGCGTGATCCCATAGGGATAGAAAATGATTGAATACAAAGCGAGAACAACCTATTGTTTTATTAATTAGAATTGCTTGTGCTTGATTTGGATAGATACGAAACTTAAAGGCTCTATTAATTATCATTTGATTCACCTCCATTTTAGTATATGACTATTATACACCGAACGTACATTCGATCGATAGTGAAGTAACACTTTATGTATGTCAAACAATTAAGATGGCTTCCTGCCATCCCTTGTTCGAAGCCAATTCATCTCCCACCTACTCACTTCGCGTTCCTTGAGGAAGGAGTCTTCTTGGCTAAAATGATAAAAAAAGAAAAGTAAATACCTTTAAAAATCCGATGAAGCGAGAAAACAGCTTATAAAAGTTAAAGAAAGCATAAACTTTAATAGCGTAGTAATTGAATCCTAATTCGTCTCAATGCTAACAACTTCAATAGAACAAAATCTATATGTTATTATTTTCCTTAACACTAATGTCATCCTATATTTAAAAGGGAGATGTTTCCATTGAAAATTAGTGAATTGTCTAAAAAGACAGGTGCAAGTGTTCGATCCATTAGGCATTATGAGAAAAAAAATCTAATTACTGCTGTACGCCTTGAAAATGATTATCGCGAGTTCGATGAATCTGCTATTAAACGCATTCGAATTATCCAGCTTTATTTGGGTTTGGGTTTGACAACGGAACAAATTGAGGAAATATTGAAATGTGAGGATAGTGGTCCGGAAGACTATGAATTTTGTGAAGAAATGCTGGAAACTTATCAAGAGAAGTTGGATCAAATCAATAGACAAATTAGTGCATTGGATGTTGTAAAGCAGCGGTTAGAAAAACAAATTATACAAATGACGGATAAACGAAGATTGAGAGATACATAACTGGAAATTCCCCCTAGTTGAAATAACGAAATAATTGAAGATCCCAGTCCGTAATCATGGCGGAATCCGGGATCTCTTCATACGACAATGATGTTATGCAGACGGTTTCCGTAGCAGTTCGGTCAAGCGAGAGAAACCATCGGTTCCATAGCCCTCGTTAATTGCCTGTTGGGTCACTGCCATTGCAGCACTCAGAACGCTGACGTCGAGGCCGTGGTGTTGAGAAGCATGGATAATGTGCTCCATTCCTGCTGAGGCCGAGATGATATTGGACTTGTCACCAGGATAGTAACCTGCGTCTACTTCATTTGCCAAATAAGTCATGATGTCGGGCATGATGGCTATGATACCCTGGGCATAGACAGCGAATTCCTTTGCTGGAATATTCTCGGCAGTGGCAAGAGCGAGAGCGTGAGCATAACCGCTCATGGATGTCCAAAAGAGATCAAGGAGGGCCACATCATATGCCGCCGCCCGGCCAGGATCTTCTCCAAGATAAGAGGCAGTGCCACCCAAGCTTGCTAGGGTCGCTTGATGGGTCTTAAAGACGGATTCTGGTCCACTATACAGGACGGAAGCTGCAGGAGTTCCGATGGTCGGAGTAGGGGTCATAATTGCCCCATCGAGGTAATCGATTCCGTATTGGGCAGCCCATGTGGCCATTTCACGGGCATGTTTGGGCGAGTCGGCAGTGAGGTTCACCAATGTCCGTCCTTTCAGGGCATCTCCCACGGGGCCGAGGACTGAATGGACGATGTTGTAGTCCAGAACACAGATGATAACCAGCGGGCTTGCAGCCACCGCGTCGGCAACTGAATTCGCAAGGATTGCCCCCTGAGAAACAAGGGGATTGGCTTTTTCGGCGGTGCGGTTCCATACTGTCGTAGAGTGGCCGTTCTTTAGCAACGCACCAACCAGCGCCTGACCCATCGGACCCAGGCCGATAACCGTAACAGGTGAATGATATGGGCCCGCCTCCACAGATACATCTCTATCTGATACTTGACTGATATTTCGTTTTTGCTCACTTTGGTCATTTTTACTCAATGTAAATGCCCCCTTTCAGATGTTCAAACTTTATTCTAAAGTATGACACCAGTGTCATAGTCAACAGAAATATTTTTAGTTATAATATTTCAACAAACCAGTTATAAGTAATCTATTATCCCATTAAAGGGCGCTTTAATTAAATAAAAGAAGAGCGTATATTAGTGATATATAATATATGCTCTCCCCTATTTTTAAAGATTTTTATAATTTAGGTCTTGATAGATTATAAATGTAAACGTCAAATATTCCCCACCTACTATTTGTAAATAACCCATGAGATAATCTCCTTACATACTTTATGAGGTATCGATGTTATCTTTAAGAGAAATAAATTGAACATTTTTTTACGAATGATATCTATGATCTCGTATAGATGTTTAACGGAGCGGCTAATCGATCTAGCTTATAAACTACAAATACATCTCCCTCGCGAAGCATATCCAAAGCTATTTGTAATTCTTGTCGATTCTTTTGAGCACCTGATACTTTTTCCTGGTAAATACGCTCACATTGAAAAGCACATGTTAGAAATGCGACAAGAGTGGGAGTGAGGCTATATCATACCTTACATGATCTCTGGTGTACTTAATGAACATCCACGTGTCGCCATGGCTTACCGTGATAGTGCCGATCGTGACAAATTCGTAGATTTTTATGACAAGGTAACATCACCCGAAGTCACTCTCGCTCCAGCATCGAAATAGGTTAGATTGCTAAAGGGACCTCTATTGTTTCTCGTAGATGAAACATACACTTCTCAAACATGCCCTTGTTGCCAAAGAAGAAAGAAAGTGCGGACACGTAACTACGTTTGTGTGTGCGGCTACGAAGAACACTGGGACATTCACGAGCCCACAACATTTTGGCAAAAGAACTGTACGGAAAGATGTGTCATATCCCGGAAGAAACGAAGAGAAAGTATTTGTGGATTGCGTAAGCAAAAAGTAGTAGACGGTGTGTTCCCGCCCTTCTGCATGTGCAGAAGTTGCTTAGTCAAATGAAGAAAAGGAGTCCCTGCATAGGTGCAGAGAGGAGATGGAAAATCCGCTTCTCATGGGACCTTGTCTTTGTTGATGCTAAGAAATCCCCACTTCAAGCGGAAGCGAGTAAGTGGGGGAGGTTCATAGCGCATTATTTTTGTACTTAAATCACTTAATCTCTAAAATCATTGTTAGATCGATTGCATAATTCGTGCGAGTTCTTTTTCTAAAGCAGCGGGCTCGTTTGCATAATTGTAAATCCCTAAAAACTTCTCTATAGCCTCTGGATGGGAACTGATTAGCTTGTTGACAGCATCCTGTTGTTCAGATATGCGTTCATTCTTCGAAATTTGGCATCCCATGTGAAACCGAACCATAAACTCATCTTCTATTGCCTTTTGATATTCTTCAGACATTTGATTTGATTGATCGGATTGTCCCTTATATTTTGATAGAATATTGGATAATATACGTGCTCCACATATAGCATCATGGATACCCTGCGCCATGCCAGGATCTTTAAAACAAACTGCATCTCCAACCAACGCCCATCCTTTTCCCATTCCTTTATACCAGTAATTATCATATCCGAGAATGCCTTTGACCGGTTCTACTAGTTCTGCATTTTTCAAGCGCGCCCCAATTGTTGTATTCGGAAAGTTATCTGTAAAGAAATTGCGTAGACAGCTTTCCGGATTTAATTTCAACCGTTCAATCAATTCCTTATTTTCTAATGGGAAAATGCCGACAATTACATATAAATCATCATTCGTCGGAAAGAGAATGGCTGTGTTATCTTTTATCTTGTATACTTCAAATTTAGGGACATTATCGTGGCGAAATCCGGAGAAATACCCGAAATAGATGCCGACTGTTGCCGGAATACTTATTTTGAGTTCACTTTTTACCAGCTTGCGAATAATAGAGGATCGGCCGTCTGCCCCGACTACCAGGCGAGCTAAAAATTCTTGTTTTTCGTTTTCGCCGTCTAAACCCTTCACGCCTATCACTGTTTCGTCATCACGGATGACATCCGTCACACGAAATCCTTCTAAAACAGTTACATTCATTTGGGATTTGGCTTGTTCAAGTAGAATATGATCGAGATAAGTTCTTCTAATACAATAACAACTTTCCTCTCCGTAAACCTCAGGGATGAGACCTTCTATCACGGTATCCTCAAATTGAAATTTAATATCCCGTACCGGCGGTACTTTTGTTTCCAATAACTTGTCCAGGACACCGGTTTCTCGAAGAAGAGCGACAGTATTATTGAAAAAGGTATGGGTTGATAAGGTGTCCCTTGGAAAATTCGCTCGGTCCACTAACAACACATGGAAACCTGCCTTAGCAAGATAAATTGCCAGGGTAGAGCCGGCACATCTAGCACCGGTAATGATGACATCATACGTCTTATTCATCGTATCACTCCATTTTCAAGTACAATTATTAACTTGCTTATCCATTAGCAGAGTTCTAAAGTTAATGCCCCTACAAGTTAAAGTAATGGGGAAAATTGATAAGAATGCACTACATACATAAAGTATGGAAGCTAAAACGAAATAAGTACAGAAAAAATTGGACATATAACTTACAATTTATATACATTTATATAATCATAATGAAGCAAAAGACGCATTATTTAAAATAATATTTCGCAAGACTATAAGGAGTATCGTCAGCATTTCGGAAAAAACTATGCTCTCCAAAAAATACAAAAAACCGTCCATCAGGACGGCTTTACTTTTTACATAATTGTCGTTCTCTTATAAATTAAAGTTAAAAGGAGTAAAAAATGAATACAATTAATAAAATCTTAAGCGATTTTGCTGATATAAATGCAGACGAATATGTAAGTAATTATTATGAGGTTAGTATTATGTCAGAAAATAAAAAGGACAATATTTTTGAACTAGCCAAAAAAGCGACATACGCTACTAGTAAAGACATATTAGAACTCATCCGCTTGAAAGAATGGAAAAAAGAATTCCTAATTTGCCAATATCCCAATGGAGAGTCTTCTTGGTTTGGGAAAATACCGTACGGATATGATTTAAATGGATTGACTCCCAAGGAATTTATAATAGAGCAGTTATTAAATGTATTCAAGCAAGAACCAGATGAGATTTATTGGATTAAATTAGATCCAGGAGATTATTATGCATGCTGTTATGAAGAATATTTGTTTAGGACAGACAAAGGTATTTATTTTTTTAGTATGCAAGTACACGATTGAATAATTGGGATTTGAAATATAGTTTTATTCATAAAAAAGATTGATAACCTAATAATAAAGAAGAAGTCTCCATGTCAAAGGAATAAGAATTAAATGAAGAATACAGATAGTCCAAGTGAATTTTGTATTTTTATTAATTCCTATTATGTTTTTGAAAATAAAATTAAAAAACCAAGCACCTAAAATTGTAACAGTTAACTCAAAAATCATGATTATCCATTCTAGTATAGTATGCTCTACATCAGGAGAAGCGCCAGCCATACCAAGAACAACTATAACTGGAAGTGAGGGTATGTAAACAAGTAAATAAGAAAAAAAGTAAAAAATATACTTTATCAATGTTTTTCCTTCCATAGAATCCACTCCTAAAATAGAAATAATAGTTAAAGGCGAATTATCAAACTTACTCAAAAGTTACACATGTTATATTTTAAGTATATAAAGTTAGTGCTTTTATCCATAAATGGAGACCTCTAAATAATGCTATTTTAGAGGTCTTCAATGGTTACATATCATATAATATCAAGAAGTGATAAGGAACTATAGCAAACAATTAGTCTACATATATACCAATCTAATTATAGTAAAAAAGCCAAGAATTGGAATCTCGGCTTTTTTTGCTACATACATATCAGAAGGTAATAAGGGACTGTAGCACAATTCAATCAATATTTTAAAATATATAATACTCAAAATAGATGATAATATACTATGAAATCATATCAATAGTAATAAGGAGCTATAGCTTAACCCTTTAAAATATATCCATATTATAACAAAAAATAAAACATAAATACAAACAAAGATCTGAATCTTCTGTTAAAAACAAATTGAATATGATGCTAGTAATTTATATAATGTATGTAAGACTTTCTTTTTTTCTTTTTATAATCCATAAATACTACAACCCTTTCGGGGAAATGACTTTGTAAAGCAGCGTTGCTTGCAAAATTCATCTACCCGAAAGGGTTTTTTGTGTTTAAAAACAATTAGGCTTATGCCGTTAATATAGATATTTCTATAAAGAAAGGATGAAGGTAGTTGTATATATTTGAAAGGGAATTTTATTATGCAGTTACTCTAAAGGATTTGTAACACTTCCACTAACTTATTAAACAAATTTCATACTAAGTAGTAGGAGGAAAAATAATGCAAGTTACAACTAAAACGAATGAACTAAATGGATTTGAGCGAATAGCTAAGATTTTAGAAGAAGTTGAGATATCTGATACTCATCCGTGGATGATAGAAGTTCTTGTAGGAGGTAAAACGTATCAGTCTGCCTTTTGCTTTGCACATGTTGTTGCTGAAATAGGTCAGCGTGTTCCCTTACTACTTTGCACAATAATTGGGGGCATTGATAGTACAGTACAAAGTATAAAAGCGGCAATTGATAATGGAATTTCTGATTTGAAGTTCGGTACAGGAGAAAAAAGCTCAATAAGTTATCAATTTGAATCACAGTTTCAGTTTTATGCTGAAAAGGGAAAATATACAACATTTCCAATTACAATTAATGGCCGTAAAGCAATCATTATGGTACATGATTTAGTAAGAAAGGGATCGTATACCTTTTCATTTGAAGAGTCATCAGCTGTTGCAATTCGTAACGTTATAGGTGGGGAAAAGTATGGAATTGGTACTTTAAAGGAAGGAGAAGAATCTATTTATCAAGGATTATTAGATAAATAGGGGATTGAGACTTTGAGTCTATACCTTGTTACTATACAAGAAGTTATTTAAATATTTCCAGGTGTTAAAGTTCCATTTCAATGAATATGAAATGGTAAAAGAGAAGAAAAACCTTGTTTCAGAAGGCTGGTTGTGGAACCGCGTTAGAAGAGGTCAATAGTTTAACTGATTACATGCTTAAATATGCAGAAATTATATTAGAGAAGGTGTCACATGTGGTGAGGCCATTCTATATCCCTCTAATAAATTTGCCTTTAGAACATTTTCTTTCATAAAGGGAGGAAATTATAATGATAGGTGAAACTTTTAAAAATTTGTTAATAAGTCCGGCTGGTTTAATAGTGGGGTTAAGTGCTATATATTTAATAATTAAATATAGTTTCAAATTAACAGTAGAAAAAGCTATACCTAATTTAATAGCCTATGCTAGCTTATATTTACCGGGAGTTATAACATTTGGTTTAGTTGGATACTTTTCTAATTCATGGATTTTTGGAATTGTAATGGGTTTTATAGTTGAAGCAATTCGTTTCTATGGGTTAGGAAGAATACTAAATCAAATATCCTCTTCTTTAAGAGCGATGAAGGTGAAAATTGCTATAGCAAAAGCAAATAAAATAACAAATGCTAAAAACAACCCTTTAGAGGTAATTGAAGCTGCTGAAGTTAATATTGAAAAAGAGAAGATAGTGCAAGAGCAACCAGTAATTGAATTGAAAAAGGAACAGAAGGAACTTATAAAAACAGAAGAGTCAGAAATAATTGACCATGCAGATGATGTAGAAGATTTAGATGAAATGGAAGGATTAGAGCGTGTAGCGGTACTTGAGCACCTGGAAATGGTCGCAGAAACTAAAGAAAAATTACTGGTTAAAAATGGTTCTACAGTTAAGCGTGAACGTAAACAAGCAAAAACTACACCGGATACACAGGAAATTTATAAACAACTACAACTGGCTTTAGTTGGTGGGGATTCAGAAAAAAATAATGAAGAAATTAGTTTGGATTAATATAAAAGCTATCATCATGTTTAATGATGATAGCTTTTTGCATCTAGAAGTAAAAAGCTTTTTTTAATGAGCTAACTGTGGATTTAAAATAAAGTCGTACCGTTTGTAAAAATGAGTTTTTTTCATATTACACATTTGCATAACTTGTACCGCTGTAATATTACAAGCTTTCCACAAACGGTATGCTTCATAAAATTCTTCTGAAATCTCCTTTGGTTTTCTCCCTAACGGTCTGCCTTCTTTTTTTGCCAGTTCAATTCCTTGCCTTTGGCGTACTTTGTTTTTCGTTCGCTCTTCTTCTGCAAGCCAGGACAATATTTGTAGTACTAAATCAGTAATTAAATTACCGAGACTATCTTTATATTTCGTTGTATCTAGCAATGGCATATCCAATACGATAATATGTGCCTTAATATCTTGTGTGATTGCTTTCCATTCTTTTAAAATTGCTTCTTTATTTCTTCCAAACCTATCTAATGAGTGAATATATAAAATATCTCCTTCTCTCAACATCCTTTTTACTAATTGATACTAATCTCTGTTATAATCTTTGCCACTTTTTTTATCTATAAAAATATCACGTTCACTTTCAACATGTTTTTTAATATCTTCAATTTGTCTTCCCTCATTTTGGTCTTTGGTACTTACACGAACATAACCAAATTTCTTAATACTCATTATATTCTTGCTCCTATTACTCTCTTTTTCATTAATTATATCATTTTGCGTTCGTTAATTCCTGTTCGGAAAAAGGACGTTCGTTATTATAGGTTTAAGGCTTTTGTGAACGTTGTTTTTGTATGTATTAATACTGTACTTTAAAGTGTACCTTTTAGGATACATTATATTTGGTATTTCTTGTATTTTAGAAAATTAAATGTTTTAGTAGTTGAATTTGTATTTTTTTATATTTATAGCAATTATTAAATGATAATTGGAATAGAAAGAAAAGTTGGGTGAAATTGATTATACATAGTGAACGAGTGAATCTCGTTACTTTAATATATAGGGAGTTTTTATAATGAACAAAAAAATTAAGAAGAAAAGTAAACAGAAAATTAATAAGCAAGGACGAAAAAAAGAAGATGGGAAGAAAGGGAGTGTGCAGAAATTAGATATCGTTTCGAAGATTACGCTAGTAGTTCAGGTAATGACACTAATTAAAACGTTAATAGAATTTGCAAATTTGTTTTTATGGGGCACGGCAACGATTCTTTCTTTTTGGGGCCACTTATAAAAAACACATTAAATTTCAAATGCTATTTTTATCTCCAGAAGATACCTCCTTTTTCGGTTTTAAAAGAAAATAGGCTAAATTACTTAGGTTTTGAATTCATGCATCTTTTGATAAGGATAGGAAGAAAAACTCAAAATCATTCTAATTTTTGCATTCATCTACTTGAAAGATGAATGCTTTTTTTCGTACATAATAAAAAAATAAACATTTTTGTCACAAAACTCGTCTTTCTGGGTTCTTTATAATACAGGCATCAAATGAGAGTGAGGTTTTAACTGACATGTTAAAGATAAAAAAGGAAGAAAGGCCTGTCTCAGATGTAAAATTTGAAGACTTATTTAAACAATACTACGTTTACGTTGTGAAACAAATTCTATGGATTGTTAAAAATCAGCCTATTGCTGAAGAATTAGCACAAGAAGTATTTTTACAGCTATATAGAAATGATTGGAAAACAATTGAAAATGTACCTGGTTGGCTCATAAAATCTTCTACTTATGTTGCATATAAATATCTACGATCTGAAAAAAGACATCAGGCGAGAATAGATAAAACGATACAATATCATGAGGTTCAACCTATCCCATCATTAGATGATGATTGGATTAGAAAAGAAGAGATTACAAAAGTACAAAACGTACTTAGTAATATGAATGAACGAGATCGAACCATATTGTTAATGAAATTTTCTGGTTTTCAATATAAAGAAATCGCAGACGTACTTCATATCGACATATCTTCTATTGGAACACTATTGGTCCGAGCCAAACAGAAGTTTCGTAAGATGTATAAACAAGTAGAGGGGGCATAAAAAATGAATTGTTATGATAAAGGGTTTGTTCAAGCATTTATAGATGGGGAGCTTCCTCATCATACAAGAAAAAAATTCACAAAACATCTAGATACATGTGAAGTATGCCAAGATACATTACTTGAAATTAGTAAATTAAATCAATGGGAACATGTCATGTTAGAGGAAGAAACTATACACTCATCACAAGACATCAACATTGATATTGATCAAGCATGGAAAACATTTGAAAGTCGCACAAAGCTAGAAAATGTTTCTTATATAAATGAAAATACTGAACAGAAGAAGGGATTGTTTACGAATATGAATAAAAAATCAAAACGTATTATGTATGCGGCAGTAGCTGCAGCAGGAATTTTCACAACAGCTATGATTCCACAGGTACAAGTGGCAGCTACAAATGTTGCTTCGTATTTTTCGAATGAAGTTTCAAATGATAAGGTTGTAAACGAAGGTATGAAAGATGAAAATGGTGTCACACAAGATATGATGAAAAATGGCCAGTACATTCCGATTGATGAAAAAATTACAGACCAAGGTGTGACGGTACATTTCAAGGAATTATATATTGCAAATTCACGTATATCTGTTCATTATAGAATTGAAAAAGTGGATGGAAGTTTAGTACCATTTGAATTTGATACAAATGGATTAAATTTAAAAAATGAAGGCAAGAAAAATGGACAACAAGAAGAGAATCCAGAGTATCATGGGAAAGATGGAACCTTTTCACAATTATCATTTGTTCAAGGAGAAAATGGATTACCATTCAAGCTAAAAGCAGCTGGGCAAGAATTAGAACATGTAGGTATTCGTGATAAAGATCGACCAGAAAGTGTCCTTACATTTGTGGAAGGTCCTGAGGGGAAAGATTCCTTCAAGCAGCCACTTACATTAGATGTAAATATAAATAAAATTGGAAAGGTAGCTGGATCTTGGAAGGGACAAATTCAAATTGATCCTTCCAAATTGAAAAAGTAAGACAAATTGAAATGAGAAAAAGAATAGAACGATATGTATCTCATACGAAGCTTATATTCTTTCTGGTTATACTTACATGTATTTCGTACATGATTTTCACTCTATCTCTTTTCATTAAATAATCACAAATCCGTACCTTATTTTTATTGAAATATTTATCGGACGAGGAATTAAGAAGCACAATTCAAGCGGCTACAAATAAAAGCGAATCTTTTAATGGGTTTACAAAATGATGATTCTTCGGAGGGGATGGAATTATTGCAGAAAATCATCGAGAAAGACAACGGAAAATTATAAAATACAATCATTTAATTGCAACTTGTGTCTTTTTTTATAACGTCTTTCAACTTACTCATATCTTGCATGAATACATCCAAGAAGGAAATGAATTAGACGAAGAAGTACTATCTGATTTGAGTCCATACCTTACCTTTCATATAAATCGATTCGGGAAATATGGATTGGATGATGATCGTCAACCACCCGATATCCAATTTGATATGGACATTTCGCCTAATGGATTACAAACTGCAAATTAAACAAAAATAGCCACAATCTATTTATACATAGATTATGGCTATTTTATTAAGTGGCCCCCAAAAGAAGGAATCGTTGCCGTGCCCCTTTATGAGAAAAGTGAAAGAGTCCTAATTTAATAGGACTCTTTTTTCTTGTTATGGAAATGTTAGTTAAGCCAACCAGTTGTATATTCAGGATCAGCTTTTAAATTTAATACATGCGTGAATGACCAGAACCCTAAAGAACCAGTGGCTGCAATTTTAAATTTACCAGTTGCAAAAGCCCATCCAGCAGATGCCCAATGGTTTGCTCCTTGGTCGGTTACAATAATTGATGGATTAATATTAGTGTGTCCATTATCAGCACTTAATGTTTTCGTTACATCTCTTGAGCCTAATGGATGCTGGAATCTAACTTTCACCCAATAGATACTAGCGAAAATTCCATATACAACTACTTTGTGTGTTACATTTCTTTCTTTAACTGCATAACTTGCAAGAGTGTTTAATGGTGCCTCATTTTGAGGTTTAACTTCTTCGACAACGCTTGCTATGATAGAACCATTACTGAAAGATCTTGATTCACCTGGATTTAAAGTTGTAGTGGCTTGAAGTGCTTTTACAAATTCTTCACTATTAAGCGCTTTCACAAAGTTTTCCTTATCTTTATCACTTAATTGAACATACTGTTCATATGATTTTTTTGCTTCTGGATCAGTTGTAGCTAAATGCTTGATGTGGTTTTCCAATTCGATTTGTTGTTGTTCGATGGTGTTAGTTGTTGTTTCTATTGCGGCGAAAGACTGATTCACAAAAAGACCTGTGAACGTTAGTATGAAGGCTAAAAGATAGACGAATGGTTTTACTAGTTTTTTCAACATAATTCCCCCTATGCTTTGTTAATTTACGTAAATGCTCCCCTCAAATAAAGTAGTTTTAATTGTTATTAATCCTAAGAAAATTAATAGAACAAAAACTATAAAAATGATAATTATTACTTTTTGTTTCCTTGTAAATCGTTTCAAATTCTACACCTCTTTTCTTGTTCTCTATTAATAAATTATCATTCATTTCAGGGAAGTTAGCAAATTCGTAAATTTATACATATATTATACTTAATTGGTAAATATTTCAATATTTTACATGTAATTGAAATATTATGGTCAATTGGTTTATTTTGTAATTTATAATCTCGAATTCTTGTTCATTACTAATAAATGAAAGTTAGATTAATGGTTAAAAGTAGCAAGCAAAAATAAAAAGAACCTCTATTGGGTTCTTTTTATTTTGTTAATAAATATTTATGTTACGCATTGTAATGGGGTAATGACATAACTTTTTAGTATTTTATTGTGTTAAATAGTTTCACCATGTGCATATTGAACAAAATCTACCTTTTCTTTTGATACAGATTGTAAGTTTGTAGTGTTACTGAAGCTAAAAGATAAAAAACCTGTGACAATAGCAAAAATTAATAGAGATTTTTTCATTATTTTAAAGCTCCTTTCTCTGAAGCCTTTTCATCAGCTTCATTTGTCATGTGTAGATATTTGCTCGCTTTTTCATACGATTTTAACTCGTAAAACTTATTACCTAGAACAGCTGAATAATCTTTTACGTATTTCCATAACTCTTCTTTCTTAAAATAAGAAATCCCTGCCAAAATGATGTCTTCTAATTCATCTGTACTTATATTGTCATTTAATCCTTTTAGAATATTGAAATGATGATTGTACTCTTCATTTGAAATTTTTAATCCGTTTTCAATATTCAACCTAACAGCGTTTTTATCATTTAATTTGAAATACTCCTGTGCTAATAAGAATAATGTTTTTTGGTTATTTAAAAGTGATCCATTTAGGTATTTAATTGCTAGTTCGGAAAGATTTTGATCTGCATACAATAATCCTAAATTATGTTTCACTTTTGCTGATAGTTTATCCTCGTCGTGTTTGTTGAAAGTATTTAAAGCCGCAAGGAAGTGTTCTTCCGCACTTTCATACTGACCGAGGGAAGTACAAGCAAGACCTAGTGTGTTATTACAAGCAGCAACTTTGATTTCATACCCTGTATGCTTTGAAAATAATTCCTTTGCCTTGGTAGTATATTTGATTGCTGGTAGTGGCTGATAAATATGATAGTGGAAAGAACCAAACATATAATTAAATTCAGCTATTTCAATTTCATCTGGAATGTCTTTTAATAATGATTCAGCTTTTTCGTATTGTTCTTTAGCGGAAGTGTAATCTCCCATGTTAATTGAATAAATTGCTTTAAAAAAATTATGATAGTATTTTAGGAAGACATCTGCTTGATCAGGCATACGATTTATCTTTTCTAAACTATCTTTATAGTTATTAACGTCATGGGTAAGTAACTTATATCTAAAATCTAGTAATGAATAATAGATAAGTATATTTTGATCTTCTTCGATTTGATGGATCTTACTATCAATTTCTTTCTTGTAATTTGTAGATTTTAGTACATGTTGTGAAATGATGGATTGATACCAATTGTTTAGTAGATTTGTTATTTCTCCTTTGGAGACAGTTTGCACATTCATATTTAATCCCCTCATTCTATTAGTATATATTTCCATAATCTTACCATGTTAACGAAATTTCAAGCTGGTGTTGTTATTGAAAAATAAAAAACTGATTATTCAGTTTTTTAAAAAATGACAGGAAGAAATTTCTTTTTTGTTTATTAGATTTTTATATATAGGATGCGAGAGATTTCTAGAGATAATAATTTAGAGGGATTACAAGAGGCAAATCTAAATCATATACGCGAATTAAACAATTATTGGACAAACAGGTTAAGAGATAAGTTGGTTAAATATACTTATTTTGAATTAGCAAAGTAGGTTTTAGTTTGATAATAATGTGATTAAGAAATAGACGAATAATAAAGATTTTGGCACAAAACGAAGTTATTTGCAATCGCTTTTTATTGGAATCACAAGTTTTTATAAGTTTAGACACCCTGATAACATAAGAGCCTGTTTGCATGTGCTACCTTTTTTTATGTACAATAGTAATAAGATATGATATAGACAGGGAGAGGAAATCCATGTCCACTAAATTAGTGAATTTACGCATTGATTTTGCTTTTAAACAGTTATTTGGAACAAAAGGAAATGAGGAAATTTTAACTGGTTTCCTAAATGCAATTTTAGAGGAATCTTTAGATGCACCTATTACTTCGCTACAATTAGATGATCCACATCTCCATAAATCTTATGAAGATGATAAGTTATCGATTTTAGACCTATTAGCAACGCTAGATAATGGAACGCAAGTAAATATTGAAATTCAGCTTCGAAATACACATGATATGGTAAAACGATCTTTATATTACTGGAGTAAACTTTATACATCCCAAATGCAAGAAGGAATGCCATATCGTTCACTTCGGAAAACTATTACCATTAACTTACTAGATTTTATTTTATTTTCTCAGGATGATGCATTTCATACCATCGGACAATTATGGAATACTAAAATGCAGCAACTCTTAAGTGACGACATTGAAATCCATTTTGTAGAGATACCGAAATTGGTAAAACAATGGCGTGAAGAAAAAGTCAACCCGTGGGAAAATACATTTGTTCGTTGGATGTTATTATTACCAGCACATGAAGATGAACATTTAACTCAAACATTGGAGGAGATTGCGATGAATCAAGATCCAATTTTACAAAAGGCAATAAATAAATGGGAAAATATGAGCCATGATTCCTCTTTCCGAACAGCGTATGAAGCTCGAGAGAAATTGCTTTTAGATGAACAAGCCAAGCTAGCACATGCAGAACAAGAGGGCATGGAAAAAGGGATTGAGCAAGGTAAGATGCAGATGATCCGAGGAATGCATGAAATTGGTGTACCACTTGAAACTATTGCAAAAGCAAGTAAGCTGAGTGTGAAGGAAATAGAACGTATCTTAAATCTAAAATAAATATATGTGAGTATACAGAACTCATGAGTAGAAAAATTAGACGTTCATTATCATATAAGGTTAATGGGAAAGCATTGCTGAAGATTTCAGCAGTGCTTTTTCTATATCAAAAAGGAAATTGATCTTTTGTTAAAAAAATCAATTTCCTTTTTGCGATTTAAAAATATTTTAAATTTGTAATAAAGGAACCTAAATCATAACCTGTTTTTATTATAGCTATAGCTGAAATTACAGTTAATGGATATTTAATATATGGATTGTTGAGGCGTTCCATTATGTTTTTCATGTTGTAAACCTCCATGGCATTATTTATATCTTTGTATTTATTATACTTAATATAAGGATTAATAGTAAGTTCAATGTAAAGAAAAACACTTAATTGAAGGAGAACTAAACAAAATAATGGATAACAAAACCTTCATTTTTATCATTCCTTCTATAAGTAATTAGAAGTCAGTATAGGATATAGAAACAGTTCTTAGGAAGAAACTATTAGGCAATTGAAATAAGCCTCTACTTTCACCATATTTAGTTTAAGGATTAGATTGTCCGATTCTTTTGAAACATAATTATAATAATTCAATTTTAATATCATAAGCAACCCAATTATTATATAGAAATACAAATTCAATGACTTGAATTCAATGTTTTGTTACGCTATAAATAGCTTGATTTGTTTTTAACTTAAACATATTAAGAGTACTTAATAATTTTTAGGAGGCTTTTTTGAATGAAGTTATGTAAGGCAAAAACCTGGTTACCATTATCTGCTGCAATGATTACAGTAGTATCAAATCCAGTAGGGACTGCGGCTTCAACGGTTTATACGGTTCAAAAGAATGATACCCTAGAAGCAATAAGTAAACAATATGAGGTGTCCATACAATCACTTAAACAAGCAAATAATAAAGCAAATGATCAAATTAATATTGGAGAACGTTTAACAATTCCGGTAGCGTCAACTGCAAACGAATATGTTCAAAAAAATAATTCAACAGTTTCAACTAATACATATCAAGCAATTTACCAAGTGAAAAGTGGGGATACATTAAGTTCTATATCACAACAATATAAAGTTTCAATACAGTCTATAAAACAAAACAATAACGTAGATGGAGACCATATTTTTGTCGGTCAGCACTTAAAGATTGATACTGGTATTTCATTACAAGAAGTGGACTTAATGGCTCGATTAGTAAATGCAGAAGCAGGAGGAGAACCGCATGCAGGAAAGGTTGCGGTTGCAAAGGTAGTATTAAATCGTGCTAACGCAAATGGTTTTCCAAATACAATTACAGACGTAATTTATGAACCGATTAAAAATGGTTATGCATTTACTCCTGTTACAGACGGTAGAATTAATCAGCCTGCTACACAGGAAGCAAGAATGGCAGTAGAAGAGGCTCTCACTTCAAAAGGAACAAATTCTGATTGGCTTTATTTCTATAATCCCAAAACCTCGACTGATAAATGGATTACAACACGTCAAACCGTTGCCGAAATTGGAAACCATCTGTTTGCTAAATAAACTAACAGTATATTAATATGTTTCCAATAAGATAAGGAGAGGTTATTTTTGCGTGTAGTTCATTCACTATTAGCAATATTAGCAGTTATATTTTTAATTTGTGGTGTAATTATTCACGAGTATGTATTGGTGTTTTTGGTAGGGATTTGTTACATGGTGATAGTAAGTTTTATAATTTCCAGTATACGTAATTGGAAAGAAAATAGAAAGCGTATTTCTATCGTGTATTTTACTTGTGTATTAATATTATTGCTATTAACAATATATCTTTTGTTTGTCACCTTTTATACACGTTCTTTTGAATTTTAGTACTATTATATAAGCTAAAGCGGCTCAAAAATCAAAAAAATGATGAATTCCTCAAAAAATAACCAGCTCGATTTATTGAGCTGGTTATTACATCCAGAAATCCTCAAAGTCTACGCTGTAACCTTTTCTTTTTAAGGCCCTAATTAGTTTTTGGCCATTTCCTAATGAAGGCTTAAATGTATTTGAACGAGAAATACGACTAATTGTATTTTGATTTACTCCACTCCATTCCTTTAATTCGGTTTGAGTAATATTATTTCTCCTTAAAAACTTACCAAACTTTGATAATGGTTTCCCCAAGCCAAACATTGTGAACACTCCTATTCTTAAATCCTCTATTAATCACATCTTTACCAAAGCCTGATTTTTTTAAACAAAAGTGTTAATAATGTACAAGCCCTATGTAATATGATGTATCAAGGTAGCCACTATGGTATATAGCAAACTTATTACCAGAAGTAGATACCAAATCAACTAGCCTTTGTACTAGCAAAGTATCTACCAAGTTAACAATCAAGATAATGCTATCAAGGTAATAGGCGTATAATCCCTATATTTTATCTAGTTTGTTCATTTTGTTTATAGAAGGGGGCATTTAAATGCTTGGTAGGAAGGAAACAATTTCTTTTCGTGAATGTATGAAGAGACCCTACGAAGAGAAAGAAAAGAAAATACGTAAATACAATTCATTTAGTCCTTTTGCATTCCTTCATATGTCGGATCAGGTACTACATACTTACATTGCATTAGGAGTAATGGGAACGGTTTTAATAGGGGCAGTCATGTTAGAAAAATATTTGGTGCGACATGACTATATATCGGCAGCTAAATTTATAAGTGAGGGTATTTATTACGGCATGAGAATAGGTGGAGTTTGTTTGATTGGATATGTATTTATTCGTATCCTAATTATGTTTTAGGTGGAAGCATATGAGAATGATAAAGAATTGGCTTCATACAAAAAGGTTAAGGAATCAACTTATAGAGGTATTTGGAAAAGCAGGTCTATATACGGAACATCAAACACGCGGAGGGAAAGTACCTACTTATCCAAAGGTACATACTGTTTCTGTCTCAGCAGAAAGTGTGAGATATGTGTTTACCATACCAAACGGTTTAGATCCACAGAAGATTGAAAAGAAGTGGTTTTGTTTCCAGCAAATATTAGGGCGGAATATTACGATTGAAGGGGACGTGAAAAAGTTTGTCCTACATGTATTTCGTTCAAATGCTGGACTAAAATCGTACAATTATTGTTATAGAGAATGGCAGCCGCTATTAAAAGGTTACCGTTTACCTGTTGTGGTCGGCAAGGACCAATTCGGAAAAATGATTGCGTACGACATGATTGGTTCCAATTCACCGCACTTATTAATCGCAGGAGAAACGGGAAGTGGGAAAAGTAGTATGGTACGTGTTGTGCTATCCACACTCATTCAATATATGTCTCCTAAAAAGTTGCATTTGTATCTTGGTGATTTAAAAAACTCTGAATTTCATTTTTTACGTAGAGTGAAGCATGTAAAAGAAGTTTGTATGGAAGAGATCGAAATGAAAATAATGCTTCAAAAGTTATGGAAGGAAATCAGGGAACGAAGAAAACTTATGGAAGAATATGAAGTTGATCATATTGATGCGTATAACAAATTAAATCCACCTCATCAAAAGCCATATATTTTGCTTGCTATTGATGAAGTAGCTATGCTTAAAGATGAAAAAGAGTGTATGGCTACAATTGAAAAGATTTCAGCAGTCGGAAGATCACTTGGGGTTTTTCTTTTGCTTAGTATGCAGAGGCCGGATGCCAAGGTGCTAGATGGTAAGTTAAAACTTAATATGACTGTAAGGCTGGGCTTTAAATGTGATAGTTTGATTAATAGTAATATTATGGGTACTCCTGGTTCAGAGCATTTAAAGCAATCTGGACAAATGATTTTTAAACGCAAGGGATTAAAGAAAGTTCAAGCTCCTTATTTGGAATTAAGTAAGGCGAAACAAATTGTTGAACCATATCGCATGTCTAAAGAGGAGAAGATACTCAAGTATTCATCGCAAGTAGAAATTCCGTTATTTGGGGTGTTAGATGATGAAGAATAGAGATAAAGGAATTCTGAATGATTTAAAGCGATTTAGATGTATGTCCCGAGACGATATTATTGACTTGCATTTTCAAGGCTTAAAGAATGCGATAACCTGCTGTAATACGGTTATGAAACGATTAAGAAGAGACGGTCGTGTTGATGCTAACGTATTGCAACATCCATACATTTATTTTCCGCAACCCAGTCCTATCAGAAAAACAAGTCAAAAAATTCCTCATTTCCTTGGTATTGTGGATGCATATAAACAACTCGTTCATTATGAACTTCCTGAACTATTCGAAGTTGAACCAAAGTATGGGAAAGAATTCATGGAACCCGATGCATTTACTATATGGCGTAGGTCGCCATTCTTTATTGAAATTCAAAAGTCAGTGTATAGTAAAAAGATAATGCAAGATAAGATAAATAGATATGAGTTATACTTCCATAGCCAAGAATGGCATAATGAATCTTGGCAACCGAAAATTTCTAAATTCTTTCCTTCAATTCTTATCATTACCGACAAATATTACGACGTTCAATCTCCTTATTGCCGTATATTCCAGGCAAATTCTATAGAGAGTTTTATGAATAATTTAGCGGTAAAACCATAAAATAAGCTACTTTTGTTCTGAATTCACATGATTATCAAAATCAAAATCTATGGATGTTAATATTTGTTATATAATATACTTGTCAAAGCATTACCCCTGTAGTATCTATGATGAATTTGCAAGATAGTTTTTTTATCCCGCATATTCACCTTAAACTGAAAAGAACTTGTAGAGATTCCTACAAGTTCTTTTTGTTGCTCTTATAAACACGAAAGTCTCCTTTTTTACTCCAGTAATTTCACTTAATAAAGATTATCCCTTTATTGAACTACTCCCACTATTACTTCGTATAGAAGAGGGGAATTAATAAGTAAGGGGCTCTATCGAATTCCAACTTATTAGTAGGCTTTCACTATAGTCCTTGTGGTTAGAAGCTTTATCGCTTCATTCTTCCAATTGATACTTGCGGAAATCTCTCGATTATGGTGTGTACAACAAGAAGAGTAATCCCATTTTCGTAGGTTTAGATTAGTAACGTCTTGGTTTTGATATCCATAACAAGTACATAATTGATTTGAAGCAAATGTTTCCGATACGATAATGGTTTGTTTGCTATACCATTACGCTATCAAGCTAACAAGGAAATTTAAAATATTAATGAGGATTTTTTTAAAAATGGAGACGCTTTATCAGTAAGAGAAATATGTAATTATACATATCCCTTTTTTATAATGTTTTTATATGCAAAATCCTTTACGTATGCATTATCGATTATATTCAAAATGTCACAGGCCTTGATATGTCTGTAAAAACGTATCAAAATTTTACTTTAAGACACACGGTATATAAATTTTTGATTGGGCAAATTCCTCTTTTTTAGGAAGAGGATAAACACCTACTATAAAAATTTTCACAACAGAGCCAGATAACGTGATAAAGTATGTATTGCTGTGCATGTAAATATAAAAAAAAGCCTTACAAAATGATGTTTGTAATGGTTTAGCTTATACAATTTTAGGAAATTAATAGCATTTTATGACGTTATTATTAACCTAGTTTCCAAGAAATAGAGGTGAATGTAGGATGACTAAACCTTTTAAAAAAAATAGTCGTTATATGGTTGGGTTGGACAGTCTAAGGGGGCTAGCTATACTAGGTGTTATTTTGTATCATATTAATTTTAATTGGATGCCTGGAGGGTTTTTAGGAGTTACAGTATTTTTTGTACTTTCAGGTTATTTAATTACAGATATTCTAGCCATGGAGTGGAAGAGAAATAAGAGAATTGATTTGAAAAAGTTCTGGCTTAGTAGGGCAAGAAGATTGCTTCCAGGAATGCTTGTCATGCTCGTTATAACATTGGCATGGATTACGATTTTTCATAGTTCTTTACTTGGAAAAATGCGTGGAGATTCATTAGCGGCATTATTTTATGTTAGTAACTGGTGGTATATTTATCATAACTTATCGTACTTTGATAATTTTAACCAGCTTTCTCCATTAAATCATTTTTGGTCGTTAGCAGTCGAGGAACAATTCTATGTTGTCTGGCCGTTTATTATTAGTTTAGGACTTTACTACATAAAAAAACAATCCCGTATGATTTTATTGATTTGTCTAGGAGCGTTTGCTTCAGCTTTAGCAATGGCAAATTTGTATGAACCTGGAGTTGATCCGAGCAGAATATATTATGGTACAGATACGAGGGCCTTTTCCTTACTTATCGGAGCGGTACTTGCCTTAGTTTGGCCAAGCAATAGGCTTGCTAATAAAATTATCCCAAAGGCGCGTTTCATTCTTGATGTAGTGGGGGGCATTGCTCTTATTATTATTTTGGTTATGTTTTGGAAGACCAATCAATATGATCCATTTCTATACAAGGGAGGAATGGTTCTCTTATCAATTGCAACAGCGTTGTTAGTGGCAAATCTAGCTCATCCAGCTAGTCGCATTGCTCAATTTTTACGATTTAGACCTTTACGTTGGGTAGGGGTAAGATCGTATGGCATATACCTCTGGCATTATCCAATTCTCACATTAACGACTCCAAAAGTAAATGCGGGGGATTTTTCAATAATAAGAGCAATCCTTCAATTTCTTCTAATAATATTGATTGCGCAAATTTCATGGAAGTTTATCGAAAAACCAATCCGACAAGGTGCGCTCCGGAACATTCAGTTTAAGAACTTAAGACTTCAAAATGTCACTTTAGGTGTTAAGTTAGCTTTAGTTTGTTCATTATTCTTTTCGTCAATAGCAGTTTTAGGGTTATCGAATGCTAGTAAGGCTAAGGAGAATTCTAAACAAGATAAGGTGGAAGCAGTACAAACACAACCGGTGCCACATCCAGTTGCAGTTTGGGAAAATCCAAATCAAGAGACGCCTCTAAATCAAGGGGAATCAAAAGAAGTAAATTCTGCACACCCTAAAAATCCACTCACAGTTACTGCGATAGGCGATTCCGTTATGATTGATATTACTCCATATTTAAAAAATACTTTTCCTGATATTAGGATTGATGCGCAGATTGGCCGTCAGCTGTCAAAAGCGATTCCAGTAGTTGAACAGTTAAAAAATGAAGGGAATTTAGGAAACTATGTCATTATCGGATTAGGTACAAATGGAGCCTTTACTACTGAGCAACTTGTTTCATTAATAAAATTAATTGGAAACGAACGTAAAATAATATTTATTAATACGAGAGTGTCACGTCCGTGGGAATCAATTGTGAACGAGAGACTGAAAGTAACAGTAACTAAATATCCTAATGTAACTCTAGTTGATTGGTATGCAGCAAGTGCTGGAAAGAAAGACTACTTTGCACCTGATGGTGTGCATTTAACCAATGTAGGTGCAGAAGCATACGCAGTCCTTGTGGCTAAAGCGGTTAATCAATAATTAATTATATTTGATCAAATTCTTTTGCAAAATTAGCTGAAATAAAAAAGATCTATGTTTGGAGAAATAAATTTTTGGCATTTAGCAATAATTTCTGTAATCCATAATACATTGAAAAGCGAAGTTTAGTTGAAGACTTCGCTTTTTTGTACGGGATATGAATGGTGTCGATGCCTTTTACTATACATACGGCATAACAAAAATGTTGAATTTCTGTGGTTTTAACAAAATGGTTGTCACTTTATATGTTAATAATCCTGTTCTGTAGGGTTCTTTAACGGGCTACTTATATTTTTCCTACAAGATAATGTATTAGTTCAGTTAGTAATCTTTTAAATGAATTTCTATGATTAAGTGAATATTTCATTTGTTAATATTGATGTATGTAATTTTATTATCTTTCGAAAATGTAATGTTGAAGTCATATTTTTGAATTTTTCTTCAAACGAAAACAGATTAGGATTACAGTATTATAAAAAATCAATGAGGTGAACAATATGAAAAAATATATGTCACTTTTTAGTCTTTTAATTGTATGTGATATTAATCATATCGTTAAAGATGAATATTGAGTTTAAATTACGATAGATTGAAAAGAGGGAGTTTCAAAATCTATGAATGGTAAAGTGATGGGAAAGGAGTATGAATATGCATTATCGGGTTTTGATAAGGAAGGCAAGGAAAATGAGTTAGAATTTATTGTACAAAAGAATCTTCGTAAAGAAGCATTCCTACGTGTATATCATTCAGAGAAAAAAGGTGTAACAGCTCGGAAGGAAGTGCAGGAAGACGAGCTTCCTAAGAAAGCAAAAGAAAAACTAGGTGTGAAATAATCAGTTATTTGTGATGGTGGATTCTCCTACGTGGGGGGGGCGCCGTTTTTTATTATATGTTATGTTGTAGTTTTTTATATAAAGCATATTGAAAAGTGAGCGCTGCTTTCTGATAAGTTTTGGGAGTAATTTACTAAGGACTATGAAAAATTTAAGAACAAGAAGAAAAGCATTTGATGCTAGAATTCTGGAAGCGTTAGGATAGAAATTAAATGTTTTTATAAAAAAAGAATTGACTTCTATATTAGTTGTAACTAGAATGGTTACATAAAGGTGTAATCAAATAAGTTACAGCGAGTGTCTGTTTTTTGAAAAAAATGTGCACAGTTATCTTTTGTTAAAAATCATAGTTAATCTTTTTTGAAAGGGTTAGTTTTGAAAAGTATATTAAGGTAACTCAAAAAAGAACAAGATATAAAAAGATGTACTTATATAAACCAGAAAGTTAGCTGAGCTGGATAATAAAAATAAAGGTAGGAGATTTAAATGGAGACGAAACAAGATAACCTTATTTATGTATGGGACGCTTATTGTGGATGGTGCTATGGCTTTTCAGAAAGTATTAAAGGGTTTTACAAAAACCATACTGAAATGCCGTTAACAGTTTTATGTGGAGGTTTATTTTTAGATAATTTACCAATGAAAAATTTCTCATATATAGAAGAGGGAAATAAAAGAATTAATCAACTTACAGGTGCAGAATTTGGTCCTTCATATCAAAAATTGGTGGAAGAAGGGACTTTTAAAATGAATTCGAAAGATGCTGCAATTGGTTTTTCGGCATTACGCTCATTAGCTCCAGACCGTTTGTTAGAATTCACTTCGGCTATGCAAAAAGCGTTTTACTATGAGGGACAAAGTCTAAGTGATCCTGAAACATATCGTAAGATTGCGATCGAGCATGGTTTGGACCCTGAAAAAGTACTAGAACGCTTAAACGCTCAAGAAACAGTAATAGATGTCCAAAATGATTTCAATAAAGTTCGACAACTTGGTGTTAATAGTTATCCTTCATTACTTTTACAAAAGGATAATCAAATTATTCCTATTGGTGGCGGGGTAATGACGCCAGATAAAATCGAAGCACGTTTTAAAAGTTTATATTAAAAAATCTTAAGCTACAGTATATTGCATGTAACGTTTTAAGAAAAACTATAAGTAAATGGGATAAACCTTTTTATAATAGTTGGTTTCAATTTGTATTTAAAGAGTCCAATTTTATTATAGGCCATAGTAGTAAACATGTTATCTTACGCCAACTGACATTCATCTCCCGAATACTTGTTGGTGCTGTCACACTTTCAGGTGAATTGAAGAGCGAGTTTCTATTTGAACAAGAAAAAATGTGTGATCTATTTAATAACTTTAACAAAAGGAGAGAAACATTCTATGTTTAAAACAATCGATACAAATCAAAAAGATGTAAAATTGACGGTGTTTAGTTCAGACGAAAAAAGTTTCATGGTCACTGCAACCTTAGTTGAGAAAGCAGGACATGCATTTTTAATAAACTCAAAATTTACTCAGTCTGATTCGAAAGAAATAATTGATTATCTGAAAAAAAATAACTTATCTCTAGATAAAATCTTTATTATTCATGGGGATCCAGACTACTACTTTGGATTAGAGGGCATTAAAGCTGCTTACCCAGAAGCTATAGCGTATGCTACAGAGTCTACTGTTGAACATATTGTTCATTCTGTCTTAGGAAAATTAAAAGTTTGGAAAGATGCACTTGGAGAAAATGCACCAAGTAATGTGGTATTACCTCAAGTGTTTAAGGAAAAATCTATTGATTTTCAGGGGTTAACATTTGAACTAGTAGGCTTAGATAATTACAGAACTAGCGTATTTAATAGAGAATTGAAATTATTGATTGGAGGCATTGATGTATTTAACGAAATCCATGTGTTCTTAGCAGATACTAGCTCAAAAGCAGCAATGGAGGCATGGATTGAGAATTTGAAAGTATTACAAGCATTAAATGCTGACATAATTGTACCTAGCCATGGATCAATTGAAAAATCTTTAAATAATCAGGCACTTACTGCAACTATGGATTACCTAAGAACTGCGGTTCAAGCTTCTGAGGAAAGTAAAACTTCAAAAGATTTTGTAGCGAAACTTGATGCAGCATATCCAGGCTATGCAAATAAAGGTGTATTAGAATTAAGTGCAAAAGTTGTAACAAACGAAATGCCTTGGGGTTAATGATATGAATAAATATCATTAACTATTACACCCCTTCTCGAACGAGAAAGCCCATCGCCTTTAGGCATGGGATGAAAGTGAGGTTAGATACGAAGTGCTACTAAATAACCGCAAGGTTTTTGGCACTTTAGGTATCCAAAGTGTGGGTATCCTTTATGTTGTAGTTTCACAATCAAACCGATACATTGTAAGCATGATAAATGATTATAGAAAAACCAAAATTACCGTTTCATTAATTAACTACCATTTTGTGTTTTGTCCACGATACCGAAGAAAGATTTTTCTTAACGCAAAAGTAGAAGAACGTTTCAATGCGTTGGTTCAAGAGCTATGTAACGAACTAGATATTGTTATTATTGCAATGCAATTTGACAAAGCCCATGTTCACTTGTTCTTAAATACACTACCAACACTTAGCCCTGCTGATATTATGGCGAAAATTAAAGGAGTGACGTCGAAGCGTTTAAGAGAAGAATTTTCTCATCCCGCGCATTTTCCAAGTCTGTGGACACGTTCCTATTTTATTTCTACTGCTGGGAATGTATCAAGTGAAACAATACAACATTATGTTGAAAGTCAAAAAACGAGGGGATGGAACTTGTGACACAAACCATCACGGTTAAAGTTAAATTGCTTCCGACAAAAGAACAAAATAGGCTATTGGAACAAAGTAGTTCTGATTATATTAAACTCATTAATACACTGGTATCTGAAATGGTTGAAGCGAAGAAAAGCATGAAGAAAAGCACAAAGGATATTGAAGCCAACCTTCCAAGTGCGGTTAAAAATCAAGCGATTAAAGATGCGAAAAGTGTATTTTCTACAAAAGTGAAAAAGAGTAAATACAGAATTGTTCCGATTCTAAAAAGACCTGTTTGCGTGTGGAATAACCAAAACTATTCATTTGACTTCACGCACATTTCAATGCCCTTTATGGTAAATGGAAGGTCAACTCGGTTAAAGATTCGTGCTTTATTAACCGACAAATACAATCACAATTTTGAATTGTTGAAACACACGTTAGGCACTCTTCGTATCACAAAGAAATCTACTAAATGGATCGCTCAAATATCTGTCACAATCCCTACAAACGAAAAAATGGGAACAAAGATTTTAGGAGTGGACTTAGGTGTCAAAGTTCCTGCGGTGGCCATCACAGACGATGATAAGGTTCGTTTCTTCGGAAACGGTAGACAAAACAAATATATGAAACGTAAGTTTCGTAGCATTCGTAAGAAGTTAGGAGAAGCTAAGAAATTGAATGCCCTTCGGCAACTTGATGATAAAGAACAAAGATGGATGCAAGATCAAGACCACAAAGTGAGTCGTGAAATCGTTGATTTCGCAACGAATAATAATATCTCTGTCATTCGATTAGAGCAACTAACGAACATTAGACAGACGGCACGAACAAGCCGTAAAAACGAAAAAAATCTACACACTTGGTCATTCTTTCGTCAAGCGCAATTCATAGAGTACAAAGCGAAATTAGTTGGCATAAAGGTTGAATATGTGAATCCTTCTTATACAAGTCAAACATGTCCCAAGTGTTCTGAAAAGAACAAAGCACAAGATAGAAAATATAAGTGCCCATGCGGATTTGAGAAGCATCGTGATATCGTTGGGGCGATGAACATTCGCTACGCAACTGTGGTTGATGGTAATAGTCAATCAGCCTAAGAACCTATATGGTCTGTCTTAGGAGGGGTGATGGCACACCCTCATCTTGAAGGCTGTTCAAAACAGAAATGAACTGCGAACGGTTAGTCATTCAAGAATCCCATCCGTTACACCGTAAGGTGTAGGACTTGCGGCTTTAGCCGTGGGAGTGTCAAATGAAACGTATGTGTTAACTGGCGAAGGAAATTAGATGTTTTCAAAACATATTTAAGTGAAAATGTATCTTGGACAGAAGCTGCTGGATTTCCATATGCGGGGACTTATATAGGTTCAGATGAAGTGGTGAAAAATGTACATGTACGTCTTGGCACGGAATGGGATAACTATAGCGCTAAAGATGAAATTTATGCATTTAATAACAATACTGTTATCGTGTATGGAAAATATAGTGGAACATATAAAACTACAGGGAAGTCATTTGTAGCAGATTTTTGTCACCTTTATGAGTTTGATGAGAACGATAAGGTTAAGAAGTTTATTCAAATTGTGGACAGTGCAACTGTTAATGAGGTATTAAGTTAGAGTTAATCGCTTCTTGCATACCTTGTATAAGGGGTAATGTTAGGATAAACAGGTTTTACTAACATTACCCCTCAAATCATATTTTGGGGAAGGTTTCACCTTTTTCAAACGTGTTATGGAAGATAATTTATATAATTTAGAAGAGGTAGGTATATATGAAATTAGAGAAAAATTTAATCATAACAATTATTTCTGTATTTATTTTAGGAGTAGTTTCGACTTTTGTATATCAAGCTTCCACCGGTAATAACAAAGGTAACACAATCAAGAGCGAGAATGTTGCTTTTGTATCAAAAGAAGTAAAAGAAAATGAAAAGAATAAAAAGATGGTAGTTGATTTCTATAATGAAGTTTTTAACAAACATAATATCGATATTATCCCTAAATATGTAGGTGAAGAGTATAAGCAACATAATCCTTTTGTCGCTGATGGACGAAAAGCCTTCATGGATTTCTTTAAGGAGGATTTTGTTAAAAACCCTAATTCCTCTGCAGAGATTAAACGTGTAGTAGCTGAAGGGGATACGGTTGCTCTTCATGTACATTCTCGGACTAATTCTCAAGATAAGGGAGTTGCTATAGTGGATATATTTCGTATCATGGATGGAAAGATTGTCGAACACTGGGATGTAATTCAAGAGGTTCCAAGTGAAGCAGCTAATAATAATACGATGTTTTAGGTAGAATAAATATTTAATTGTTAGAGATGTATAGAATCTAGATATTATAAAATGAAGGGGATGTCCTAGGTATACTACTAAGACATCTCTTTTTGTTTTACCAAGATTCAATTTATTATAATTTGTAAGGTGCTTACTTCATATGTCTTCTGATAACTTACCCCTGAAACTGCACCATGTTAATATTAGATTATCGTATTAATTTGTAAGAAAGGTATTTTGTATTGAGCAAGAAAAAGCATTCAAGTATAGATTTTGAAGAAGTACTAAGTATGGTTGAATGTTTAAGAGGAGAAAGTGGACAGTACATGTCTCTATAATAAGAGTTTCAAACCCTTGACACAAAACGTGTTGAGGCTTTTTTATGTTGTGGGTAAAACACTTTTATTTGAAAGAAGAGTAATTCCCCCACAAAAAACACAGTAAAAATCCGAATTTTCTGAATCTAAACAAGGTAAATTCCTGCTATAAAAAAGAAGGGGAGAAAGCCCCCTTACTTTAAAATTTATTAATAAATAACTTAATTTATTGATGAAATATTATTGAATTGGTGCACAACTCCAAATGTATTTTCCAACTACTTTTATTTCTGGACAATTTTCTATATCTGTACAATCAAACATTAATGGATGTATACTAGGATTAAAAGAATCTGGTTCTAGGATAATTCTATTATTGGTTTTGTAAATTCTTTTTAAAGTGGCGTCATATCCGTTGATGAGTACAGCGGCTATGTCGCCATTATTTATATTTGTTGTCCTCTCAAGCACAGCTATATGTCCATCATGTACAATTCTATTCATGCTGTCTCCGTTTATACGAAGTGCTAATAGTTTTTCAAATCCATATTTATCTAAAATGATATCAGGTACCTGTATATCACCAATTACATTTTCTATAGCTTCAATTGGTTTACCAGCTGCGATTGTACCATAAATGGGAATATTTCGTTTGGTAATTGCTTGATCTTCAGGATAATAGGATTCATTTTCATCAATAAAGTAGGTCGCAGAGACATTTAATATCTTAGCGATTTGAGATATTTTTGACATTTTAGGGCTTCTTTCACCATTTCTCCACCGCAAAACAGTAGTTCTACTAACAGATAATAATTCAGCTAATTGTTCGTCTGTCATATTATTTTTCTTCATCAATTGAGATAATTTTAAACCGAATGATTTCATGACTTTTTGTCACCTCCGTCTTGATTGATTATATAATTGGTGTGACAAAAATGCAACTTTCTTCGTTATTTGGTAAAAAAATTCTTGACTGTTTTGTCACGTAGTACTATATTTGAATTTGAAAAGAGGTGACAAAAATGCACAAGATGATATTTTTAGAAAGAAAATTAAAGAGAAAAACTATTGAAGAAGTTGCTGATTTTCTTAATGTTTCTCCACGTACATATTGGGCAAAAGAACATAATAAAAGTGAATTCACTCTGAAAGAGGCACATATGTTATCGTGCTATTTAGAGAAATCTATAGAAGAGTTATTCCCTGATCTTTTTTTAAATAATTTGTGACAAAAATGCACGTATCTATATCTGGATTATAGGATGTTTTTGGGGCATATTTCAAACTAAATATCTAATAATCGTACTATTAAAGGTACTTTATATATAGTTTTTTTACTTAGAAAAGCAGGAAAGAGATCAAAAAATGAAAAGCTAAAGTGTATTTGGTATAAAAAAATTGAGATGAAATATAGCATGCTAAATATTCAAGTAGATGAAAGAGCGATCAGAAGGTTATATTTAGAAAAATTAGAAGAAAAGCTTAAAGAAGTGGATGCAAAATTTGTATTTTGGGATAAAAGTGAATTTAAAAAAAGAACGTGCATGTCGTGGAATACTAATCAAACAGAATTCTTTTTTTGATTAGTGTTTTCAAAAATTTAAAGTGGGCGGGAAATGGTATTTTCCGGCTAAAGAAACGAAGGCATTTTTATTAAATTGGCTAACGGAGAATGAGGTGTAAGAAAAGAAAGACTATCGTCTTAAAAAACAAATCTTATAGGAAAGTCTATTGTAGGGAGGATTAAACATGGTTTTTAAAGTCACAAAAAAACAAGGATATGTCAGCAAGAGTACTAATGAAAATGAAGAATTTAGTAATACTAGTTGTTTTGAATCGCAAAAACTTTCGAATAAACAGTTAAAAATGATTTATGCCAAAATGCATATAATAGCATTGAAATATGATGGAGTAATATCAAAAGAAGAAATCAAAAATAAATTAAAAGAAAAACTTAAAATTCAATCACTGAGTGATCTTACAAGGAAGCAAGCTAATCAAGCTATACGAGTATTAATAGGTTGGGAAATTTAAAAGTTTTGGAGAATCAAACCTTTAATATATTAGAATTTAAATATATTGATTTTAAGAAAAAAATCTGGAGGAAGATAAAATGAGTAGTTTGCTAATACAGGATGAGCCACTATTAGTATTACCTCGATTAGCAAGTAAGATTGGGTTGAACGAGGCAATTTTTCTTCAACAAATACATTATTGGCTCAAGCGCTCGAAACATTATTATGATGATCGTTATTGGGTCTATAATAGCATTACAAATTGGCATAAACAGTTTCCGTTTTGGAATGAAAGAACATTGAAACGTATTGTTAAAAATTTAGAAGAGTTTAATTTATTGATAAGTGGTAACTATAACAAATTAAAGTTTGATAAAACAAAATGGTATTCAATAAATTATAACAGACTAGTTGAATTAGAAATAGATAACGATTGTGACAAATTGTCTCAACGAAAAGAACATATTGTCATGATGGAAAATGATAATATGTCTCAACCAATACCAGAGACTACACAAAAGATTAACACAGAGAATACCACTCAAAAAGATATAGTAGAGATAATTAATTATCTCAACAGTGTATGTAATACAAGTTATCGTATTTCAACTAAAAAGACGCAAATGTTAATTAAATCTAGACTACAAGAGGGATTTAATATAAATGAATTTAAAGAAGTTATTGAGACGAAGGCGAAAGAATGGCTTTATACAGAACAGGCAAAATATTTAAGACCAGAAACCTTATTTGGAACTAAATTTGAGGGATATTTGCAACAGAGAAAGATGGTGAAATCAAATGGCTTTAACAAAGGTAACAGATATAGTACAAAGTCTTTCGAAGAGAATGAACTTCCTTTCTGATACATGTCTGATATGTAAGCAGGAGAGAAAGCGAATGGTAAGATTGATGGAGATTCAGGGTGAAACGATTTGTCCAGTATGTCGTTTAGAAGAAGAAAATAGAAGGTTAGAAAAAGAAATGAATGCTTTTCGTTATGAAAAAGAGGAAAGAAAACGTAAAAGTATATTTTACGATCATAGTCTTATTAAAGATGAAACTATTAAATTAGCTAGATTTTCGACATTTATATCAGAGTGTGAAGAGGATGAAAACAATTTAATTTTAGCTAAAAAGGCTCTTACAGACTATTTAAATGATATTCGATTTAATTTGATTCTCGTGGGTAAAGTTGGAGCTGGAAAAAGTCATATTGCATACTCTATAGCGCATGAAATGAATGAACAAAGTTCGAATAAAGTTATGTATGTTACAAGTTCAGAACTCTTTGATTACATACGTTCGACATTTAATACGCAATCATGTGAAACAGAGCATAGCATAACAAATATGCTAATTTCTATGGATTTATTAGTCATTGATGATCTAGGAGCAGAGCTAGGGGATATGGATATTAATGATTTAAAAGCAACAGCATTTGTAAATCGTGTGTTATTTAAACTATTTGATGGACGACAAGGGAAAAAAACAATTATCACAACGAATTTAACAGGTGAGGCAATTATAAAAGCGTACGATGAAAGAGTTACATCTCGTATGTTTAATACATATCGACACATGGAATTTAAAAAAACAAGAGATAAGCGTAAGAGAAAATTACCTTTTTAAGAAAAGAATATATATGGTGTAGGAAATATATATTCAGATAAAAACATATTGTTCAAGAAATTTGTACTGTATGAATTGGTTCTTTTAATTAGCGAGTAAGTGAAGTGATTCGGAAGTTAAGAAAGAATATGAGGAATGGAATGAGCATTTGATCAGAAATTACACGTATGTACATTGAAAGTAGTTTTTAAGTTTATTTAATATGTTTTAAATAATTAAATGGAGGCATCTTGAAAATGAGAACATATAAAGGATTTGAAGCAATTAAACGAATGAAAACAAATTGGATTACAACAGTACAAGAGACACCGATGTGTTGGAAAATAGAAGGTGAAAGAGTGATTGCTGATTATTTAGGTAAAAAAGAAAGCTATCAACAAATTAATTTCTTTTTTGAGAACGAATTTATAGATTGTAGAGAAACTATTCGAAAAGGAGAACTATTGTATATTGAAAATGAAAATAGTGAAAAATTTATCGCTGAATATTGTAAAGAAAATGAAAAAGAAATAAAGCATGGTAGTTGGTTCTGGATTAATGGAGAGGAGTTCTCTAATAATTATGGTCATTTTGAAAAGCGTACGAAATTAAAAATTAGGAAAGCTGAAAAAAGTGAAAAATTATTATTTGAACGGGCAAAATTATTCGCTATCAAAGGGCGTAAAATAGATGAGTTTAGACTCGGTGATGTAATTGAAAGAGATAATAAATTGTATAAAGTGGCTATTGTAAAAAGTGGAAGTGAATCTCAAATTGTAGTAGGATGTGTTCCAATTAATGGGGGCGCAATTTGTTATTATAATTCAAAAGATATTGAGATTCAATTTTTCGTTGAAGATATGGTGGTGTGGCAAGATGAAGTTATTTTTAATTAATCAACTTATTGAAAATGGAATTTACAAATATAAGGATAAACAATTGTACGAATTAAATAGTGATGAGTTAATAAAATTAATCAAAAATCATAAGGATAAGAAAATAAATGTTAGCAATACAATATATGAATTAATACATAAAGAATGTAAGCCTTAGTAGCAAATTAATATATGAAATTTAAATTATGGTTAAGGATAAATGATAAGAAAGGGGCTTAACATGTTAAATATAGAATTACCAGTATTAAATAAAGAAGCTACAAAAGAAAATGTACTGAAAGCTATAAAGAAATACAGATTATTTATGAAGTGTAATTATTTTAACGAAACGATACTCTCAAAAGAAAATATATTAAAAGAAAATGCGAAAGAAGAGCGGATCAATTATATTATTGCGATGAACAAAGGGTTAGAAAAGCTAGATATTGAAAGTGATAGAATAATTATTCGAAAATATTTGTTAAAGAATCGAGTTAATAGATATGAGGTTATGAAAGAGTTGAATTTATCCGAGGGAGATTATTATAGAAAAAGAAATACTGCTTTTTACAACTATGCATATGCATTAGGGATTGAGGTTGAGGAGTGTAAAGATTACTAATAATGAATAAGTTTTTAATATGGATTATAACCACCTGTGTAAACAAGCAGGTGGTTATTTTTATGTAAAAAAATGATGAAAAAGAGATAAAAATGAATCGTTATATACATATATCATATAAGTACAAAGTAGCAATGATAAATAGTATTAAGGAAGATTTTTTAAAATCATTATAGTTTTTGATGAGAAAAAATAAATGGAAATTAAATGTAGATTTAGATGGTCTCTATTTTTAACAATTTTGCTTTGTTATAAGGGTGGGAATGGTATATGCGAGATTTAATTATCCAATATAAAGAAACGTTATGTAAGCTAGAGAGTGCAAAAATAAGTGCAAAAGAAGAAGAGATTAAAATATTAACAAGTATGATTAGTGATGTCACATATGCTTTGGAGTGGATGAAGAATGCAAAGATGCCGGGTAATCGCAGGGGAATAGAACGTAGAGCTGCTTATCAACGAGAAAAATCATATGATTCCTTGTTAATGCAAAGGTATTTTCGTAGTACTGATACAACATATGAATGGGATGATGAAAACAAAGAAAGTGTCATTTCAGAATGGGAAAGAATAAAACTAGAAGATGCGCTCTCTACTTTGACAAAATATGAAAGAGAAATATATATCATGTCAAGAGGAAGAGGCATTACACAAGAGAAAATTGCTAAATATTTGAATGTTTCAAGAAGCACAATTAAAACGATTCTATATAGATCTGAAATAAAAATTGCTAAACAAGTAAGAAAAAGTCTTTTCTGCGAAAGTAGTTAAGGCTTTTTTTATTTACAAATAAATTCTTGTCACCATAGTGCCACCTATAAATAGAGAGTAATAAAATAAGTTTAAATGAAATATAAAAAATCAAGAATGGATACTAGCAAAAAGAAAGAGTGATCCAAAGGATATCTATAAATTAAATGAGAGATTTTAAAAGTGACGGCATCTTTTTATTTACTACAAAATAGGCAGTAGTACATGAAAAACTACAGAAGGATGCGATTAGATGTTAGAACAAGATATAGATACAATGCCAATATGTTCAATTTGTCTTGAAAAATGTTTGTGGGTTTTGAAATTTCCAATCACAATTCAGTATTGTGAACAAATGTTAATTCGTGAGGTAGTTGACGACAATATAACAACAATATGTATTGAGTGTTTAGAAAAAGAAGTACAAATGATGAGTTAAAACGGGAGGGAATGCTAGTGGCGCGACCAATGAAATTGAATGATGAGCTGATAAATAGGTTGACCCAATATATTAGAGTAGGGAATTATATTGAAACCGCATGTGCGTTAGTTGGAATTAGTAGAAGTATAGTTTATGTTTGGTTAAAACAAGGGCGTAGAGCAATTGAAACGAGTGAAAAGACAGGTGAAGTAGTACCGAGAAAAGATAAGATTTATGTGAAGTTAGTCATGGAAATTGATCAGGCATTAGCATTTAGTGAAGCTAGAGACGTTGAGACAATTGGGGAGCATGCAAAATCTAATTGGAAAGCCGCAGCGTGGAGATTAGAAAGAAAATTCCCAACTAAATGGGGAAGGAAAGATCAATTGCAAGCAAACGTAAATCATTCAGGAGAAATGAAAGTAGAGCATAATAAAATGGCCATGAAAATTGGGTGTGATGAGGAAATGCTTGATTTAGCTATGAAATTATTTGAGAAAGTTCAAGGAGGAGAATTACAATCATGACACGGATGAATATGCATAAGTTAATAGATGAAAATACATTTAAGGAATTGGCAAAAGTGAACTACCCCTTTCTATGTTCAGTATACACATAAGGGATTCTATAAACATGCAAAACACACAAAATTAATAACAAAGATTTGCCAAGATTTAATTGAAGAGAAATTATCGACTAATAGATTAATGGTGTTTATGCCACCTAGGCATTCAAAATCACAGTCTATAACAGAAACATTGCCAAGTTGGTATTTAGGAAAGTATCCAAATAAGAGAGTTATAGAGGTATCTTATGCATCAAGTTTAGCTGAAAAGTTTGGTAGAAGAAATCGTGCTAAGATTGAAGAGTTTGGTAAAGAAATATTTAACATTAGAATTGATGAGCGACAAGGTTCAGTAACAGATTGGGCAATACATAACCACTCTGGTGGAATGTTGTCTGTAGGAGTTGGTGGTTCAATTACAGGGGAAGGAGCAGATTTATTAATTATTGATGACCCTATTAAAAATCGCCAAGAGGCCGAATCAATTACATACCGAAATCGACTATGGGATGAATGGGAAGATACTCTATCTACACGTTTACAAAAAGGTGCAAAGGTAATTCTAATTTTGACGCGATGGCATGAGGACGATTTAGCTGGTAGATTGTTAGAGAAAGAACAGGAGAAATGGACTGTGTTATCAATTCCTGCTATAGCAGAGTCAAGGGATGATCCATTGAACAGAGAAATAGGCAGAGGTTTATGGGTTGAACACTATGGCCAAAATTATTATGAAGATAAAAAGAAGTTTTCCTCTGCACGCTCTTGGTTATCTTTATGGCAACAAAAACCTTCGAGTGATATAGGGAATATTTTTAAAAGGAACTGGTTTCAATATTATGATGTGTTACCAAATTGGGAACAATTTGATCAAATTATTACTTCCTGGGATATGGCTTTTGATAATACTACAAATAAAAGTTCATTTGTGGTTGGACAGATTTGGGGAAAAATAGATGGAGACAAATATTTAATTGATCAAGTGAGAGCGCAAATGAATTTCCTAGAAACAAAGAAAGCATTTGTTGTTTTTCATCATAAATATGAGTCGATTCTTCGGAATTCTGGTTTTAAAAAGTCCATTCCGAAATTAGTTGAAAAAAAAGCAAATGGCCCTGCCATTATTAGTTCATTGAAGAATGAAATAAGTGGTATTATTCCTATAAATCCACAGGGTTCAAAAGAAACACGTGCTGAGGCGATATCCCCTGAATTTCAATCTGGAAATGTATATATACCTAATCCTAAAATACAATCTTGGGTATATGATTATGTAGATGAATTAGCTTCTTTCCCATCTGGTAAGCATAATGATCAAGTAGATACAACGTCACAAGCCTTAGAATACTTTTTTACTAAGCAAAAAAAAATAATGGGTGGAAAAATAAAAAGAGTTTAGCTGAACATGTAATGTTCAGCTTTTTTATATTGGTAAAGTTTTTATGAAAAACATTGAATAGATGATTTGTATATAAAAGGAGGCATAGGTTTTATGGTTGAGAAGAAAGCAATTAAGAATGTGAAAGTACTTAAATTACAAAATCGTGAGATGAATTTACGTAATGAGGAACTTCAAAGTAAACAAATGGCAATTGATCCATTTGCACAAGTGTACGGTGATAAAGAACTAGTAAAGCCTCCATATGATATGCAAGTATTATTAAATTTGAGAGAAAGTAACCCTATTCACTCGGCATGTATTAGTGCAAAAGTAAATGATATTGCTGGTATGGGATTTGATTTTGCACCGCTAGATGAAGTGACAGAGGCAAATCAAGAACAATATAAAGAATTAAAGCGTTTTATGAGGTATTGCAACAATGAAATGACAAGTAGCGAAATACTTAGGGCAGTTTGGGAGGATTATGAAACTGTAGGTTGGGGAATTATAGAGGTTGTTCGTAACTTGAAAGGGGAACCAGCGCAGCTTCACCATATTCCAGCACATACGGTACGTGCGCATAAAGATAAGATTCGATTTGCGCAAATTGTAAATAATGAGGAGAGATGGTTTAAACGATTTAGTTATCCATATGATTTTAGGTTAGTAGATGGAGAAACAATTAGTGATAGCTTAAATGAAAACTCGTTATTAGACACTGAAGAAAAAGCTGGTGAAGTTATTGTAATTCGTAAATTTGGTTCTAGATCATCATACTATGGTATTCCGGATTATGTGAGTTCTATTGGTTCCATTGTAGGATCACAAGCTGTAAGAGATTACAATATTAATTATTTCACTGGTAAAACAATTCCAGATGCTGTTTTGTTTGTTGAGGGTGTTGATGAAATAGATGATTCAGTTGAAAGAGAATTAAAAACATTTTTCTCTGTCGAAACAAAAGGAGAACATCATAAGTTAGCAGTTGTTCCTGTCCCTGAAGGAGCAAAAGCTCGCTTAGAGAAATTAGGGCCTGATGTCAAAGAAGCGAGCTTCCGTTTATATCGCCAAGATAATGCTATGGAAATTTGTGTAGCTCATCGAGTTCCACCATATAGAATTGGTTGGGCTATGACAGGATCACTTGGACAGACGACAGCAAAAGAAATGAATGAAATGTATAAAAGATCAATTATTGAACCAGGTCAACAAATTTTAGAACATCGATTAAATACACAATTATTTAAAGAGTTTACAGGAACATTAGGGGAATTGGACTGGCAGTTTCAATTAAATGAAATTGATACAGATGATCGAGCAAGTGATATGCAATATGCAATAGATGGATACGAAAAGAGTATATTAACAAGAAATGAATGCCGAAAAGTTATTGGATACGAACCAGTTCTAGAAGGAGATAAATTTTTAAATGAAGATTCAAATTCGATTTAGTAGTCTTGCTAGAAAGTAGGAATATATTATGCCAAATGAATTGAAAAATGTAGAAATTAGTTATGTTTCATTAGTAACAAAGGGGGCTAATGGTAGGCCATTTGCAATTATGAAGGGTATGAACATGAATGGCTCTAACGTTTTGAAAAATGTCCCTATTTTAAAGAGGGAAGATGAAAAACAACTTGTAACAGGGGTTGTTTATGAACCAAATATAGAAGATGCACATGGTGATATCATGACGGCTGAAGAAATTGAAAGAGCAGCTTATAATTTTTTGGAGAAATATAGATATATAGATAAAAACCATGACGAGTTGGCAGGAAAAGGAACAGTAGTAGAAAGCTGGATTTCTAAAAATAATACGGTTGTTGGAAAACAAAATATTAAAAAGGGAACATGGCTTATGACTGTTCGAGTAGACGATAGTGAAACATGGAAAGAGATCAAAAAAGGGAAAATTACAGGCTTTTCGATGGGAGGGGTTGGAGAAAGAATGGAGATGCCACAAATGGATGAGTTTACACAAGATGAGAAAGGTGTAATTCGTAAGATGTTTAATTTTTTTAAGTCACATTATGACGAGGAACAAACTCAGGAGATGGATAATCAGTCAGTAAATAGTAAACAAAATTCTAAGATGCAAAATGTATTTAATTTGTTTGAAGATGTATTTTATGTTGGGATTTGGGAGGGAAATGTAGATATTAAGCGGATGGTTTCCACTTTAGATGAAATGAAGGACATTTTAAATACAATGAAGGGTGGTGATACAGATTTCTCGCCGGAAGATATTACTATTAATTCCATAAATGAAGTAGGCAAAATCTTATATAAGAAAAATGATAAAAAATTTGATGAAATGATTTCTTTGATGAACCAAATTAAAGAAAATAAGTTACAAAAAAACGCAGATCAAAATTCAGATGAGATTGCAGACATTGTAAAGAGAGAAATGGGTCCTTTTCTTGAGAGATTACAGGAGTTGGAAGAACAGTTAAATAAAGAACTTGAATCAACTCATGATACTAATGAATTAGAAAATGACAGAGAATCTAAAAAGACAAGTGAATTTATTCAGAAGGTAATAGACCCCATTTCAAAGAGACTTGAAGTAATTGAGCGATCAGCACAAGTTCGTAAAAGTCTTGGGGCTGATGCCAAACCAACAAACGAGATGAGAAAACCAGTAAATAAATGGGTAGGATTAGATCTATAAAGATAAGGAGAAATGAATCTATGAATAATAAAGAATTATTAGCACGTATTGAACGAATTGAAAAGAGTACAATGACAACAGGAGGAATGAAAGCGGGGCTATTATATCCGGAACAAAGTAAAGAATTTTTCCGAATGGTATTTGATGCAACTCCATTTTCTCAATTGCATCGCAAAGAGATTCGTAAAGCGAAAAAAGGTGAATTAGATAAAATTGCAATCGGTGGTCGAATTTTACGTAGGAAAGTGGAAAATAGTGATGATGGCTATCGAGCGGGTGTAGAAACGTCGAAAGTTGAATATGATACAGTTTCTATTCGTTTACCATGGGAGATTACGGAGGAGCTACTTCGAGAAAATATCGAAGGTGAAGGATATGAAGATACTGTTATGACATTAATGTCAACTCAGTTAGGTATTGACCTTGAAGACCTGCATTGGAATGGGGATGTAACTTCAGAGGACCCATTTCTTCAAATTAATGATGGCTGGTTAAAACAAATTAAACAATCAAGTAAATCTCATATTGTCGATCATTTTAAATTAGTGACGGGAACGGGAGATGCTGAAGCTAGCGCCGGGTTTAGTAAAGACTCAATCTTTAATTTATCTAAGGCGATGCCTAATAAATATAAAAATGAAGGTTTAAAGTGGATTATGTCACCTGCTCGTAGAGAGAAGTGGATTGAATATTTAACAACTCGTTCAACTGGCTTAGGAGATGCTGCGTTATTAGGTACAGGGGATCAAGTTAATAAGCCGTTGGGGTATGAGATTGTCACAGTTCCTTCTATTCAAGATGATGTAATTATTTTTGCAGATCCTAAAAACTTTATTGCGGTAAATACGTATGACACGCGAGTTCGTAAGACTGTAGAAGGTAAATCTGCTGTTATGGAAGATAAGCGATTCTATGTTATTCATTTGGATGATGATGCAGTTATTCAAGAAATGGACGCAGTAGCAATTCTTACTAATATACCTGATAAATTTGGAAATTAAGTAAGGTAATTTGCATATGAAGATTATAGAATTTAAATTAGGCGGTACATATACTGCATATGGCTATACTTTTTTTAACGGAGTGAAGGAAAAGGTTGCAAATGAGAAAGCAAACTATTTACTGAGTACAGGACATTTTAAGTTAATAGATAGTATAGAGGTTAAAAAGAAAGAGAAGTAAAAGAGGTGGAAGGATGGAAATTACTGTACAGGACATAAAGAACAGGGTAAATGTTCAACGAATGCCCGATACGGTAATCCAGGAGCTCATTAGTCAATATGAATTGATTACTAAAAACTATTTGAGAAGTAAGCCAAGTAACCCAATGAAAGAGAAAGTTAGAACAAGTAAATTGGCTTGGCTTTCTTTTCGAGCAGAAAATTTGATCAAGGTAATCCATATTGGTTCTGGAGAAGAAGTTACCAGTTCAGTTTTTTCTGATGGTTGCACTGTATATGGTTTAAGTGAGAATCAATTATATGAATTTGAGTATACCATACAAGATTATGATGGGCTTTTGACTTTAATGAAAAAATGCATCATCGATATGACGTGTTATGCGGTAATTCGAACAAATCTACAATATGAAAATATGAAAAAATCAGCAAATATCGGAGATTATTCATATGAAATAAATATCGAATCGCTAGATGAGGAAACTGTTAATAAAAAGGTTTTAAAAGTATTAAAAAAATACCGAAGTAGAAACCCTTTAATAGCATTATGAATGAAAGAATAGGCTGTGAACATTAGATATGGAAGAATTATATATACATGAAGTAACTGTGAAAAGGAATCAAAAGGTAAAGCAGCCGGCAGGAAATTTTAAAGAAGAGCCTGTCATTATTTATGAAAGAATGAAGTGTCGTGTAACGACACACACAGCGGTAGATAATGAAAGGTTAAAAAGAAATAAACAAAATTTTGAGCCGAATTTTAAAATTTATACTTCTGCAGAACACAACATCCATACAAATGATGTAATCTATTTTCATGATTATGTATTTGAGGTAAGAGGAGAACCGAGAAATCCATCATTTTTAAATCACCATATTGAATTGTATTGTGAGTTGTTGGAATAAAATGACGAATACATCGGAATTCATGGTTACACGTAATGTAGAACAGGTTAAAGAACAACTTAATAAAATAATGGTAGAAAGAATTATAAGTGCTTGCAATCAACTGCAACGAGAAATGAAACAAACAGTATCAGGTAGTCACAATGGTGTGAAGTATAAAATTCCACGATCGAGTCGCACATATATTGCTTCAAAACCAGGAGAGACATTTGCTTCTAGAACGGGAGAATTACAAAATTCCATTAAATATGGCTTACATATTACAGATACCGAAGTAGTAGGAACGATTGGAAGTGAATTAAAAAGAGCAGTGTATGTCGAAAATGGTACAAGTACTGTAGAAGCCCGACCTTTTTTCTTAAAAACGTTTGAAAAAGAGCGTGGGGAATTAAAAAGGACATTGGGAGGAGAACAATGACGACAAAAGCGATTGCAACAATTAGAAATATTATTGAGAAAGATACAATTGTGCAAAGTAATCTATCGAAATATGAAGGAGAGCCCGCTCTTACATTTCAAACTGCACAAAAAGATATGAAAATGCCTTATGCGGTAATGAGAATTGAATCTAATAATCCGGATGATATAGAGGTAATTGATCGGATGATCCTCACTTTTGATATATATTGTGGCCAAGGTGATTATGAAAAAGCGGATGTAATTTCAAGGCGAATAGAACATTTGTTAGACAGAGAAGCGGGATTGTTAAGAGATTCTGGTATTATTACAATTCATCGAGCAGGCAGTGTTGCAGTTCCGGATGAAGATCCATCAATTATTCATATTAGTATTAAGTTTCTTGTACGGGTAGGAAGAATGGAATTATATTAAGGAGGGAAAAAAATGAGTTGGAAGCTTATTAATGGTGTACGTGAGGGTACAACTGATAATTTTGTTATTGGACCAGGTGTAATGTATAAAGGTTTTAAAAGTGTAAAAGACCTAGGTGAGATGTTAGGAGCTACTACAGGTGGCTGTAAAGTGGGGTTTACTAGAGAATACTATGATGCTGATATTGATGGTGTTTTAGGAAAACTAGTTCGCGGAAAATGGCTATTAAAAGATGAACCACATATGGAGGTTACACTAGTAGAATTTACGAAAGAGAATTTAGAGTTAGCTCTACCAGGCGTAGATGTAGATAGTACGACTGATAATGATTATAACATTGTAAAACCATCCAATGAAATTAAAGACGCAAGTTATAATGATATTGCAATAGTAGGTGTAGTTTCAGGAAGTGATATTCCGGTTATTTTTGTTATCCGAAATGCAATGGTTGTTTCTTCTGTAGAAATTGATTTAAAAGATGGTAAAGGAACTGTAGGACTTAAATGCAAATTTATTGGTCATTATAGCGAAAGTTCGCCTAATACACCCCCTTATGAAATTTATTTACCAAAGAAAAAAGCACCTAAATTACCTACAACAAGTAAATAAGTTGTAGGTTTTATTTTTAGGTTATAAAAGGAGATATTGAATATGACAACAATGCTAGAAAAAATGATGCATAATAGTACAGAAATTACAATTTCAGGTCAGAAGATGAAGATGAGACGTTTAAATGTAAAAGATGTTTGGCGTTTTACTAAGATTATTTCTAAAGTTGGTCGTCATGCAATGACTGATTTTATGGAGTTTGGGAAAGAAAAGAATGAAATTGATGAAAAAATTCAATTGGCCCAAATGAATGAAGAGCAACAAGAACAGTTAAATGAAATTGAAAAACAAAAAAAAGAAAAGGGTTTAGAGTTTGTCTTTCAATTATTGTCTATGATTCCGGAATGTGAAGATGAGTTTTCGGAATTTTTCTCTAGTCTATTACAGATTAAGCGTGAAGAATTCGATCAGTTACCACCAGAAGCTATGGTAGCAGTTATTGAAGGATTATTAGAAAGTGAAGATTTAATGTCTTTTTTCAATCAGGTCAAGGGTCTAATCAAATCTCAAAGTCTCAAGTGGAACAAACAAGAAATGTAGAAAATGACTCTAATAAATACATAGAAGAAACAGAGCAAAATATGCTAAGGGCTTTTGATAAAGTCCAAAAACGGTATGGATGGACAGATGATTATGTCTTATCCATACCGTATTCTCGTTTAATGGACTTATTTTCTTTTATTAGTCAGGAAGAGCAGCAAGAAGAATTAAATGAATGGAAAAAGATGGCCTTTATCGGATTTCAAACAAGGCAATTAGAAGAAGGAACAACTTTTCATGATTATTTGCAAGCTTTTGGACTTACGGAATCTACGTCGGATAAGGAAGTAAATGAGACTATGGAAGTTTGGTCCAAAGAGGAATGTATCGACCATGCAAATAAGCTGATTGCAGAGTTTCAGTTTGAAGACGATCAGGAATAAAAAACTTCCTAGTTAGAAAGGGGGGAGTGAATGTTTACAGAAGTATTCCAGTTGTTTGGTACAATTGGAATTAAAGCAGATGAAGCTTATAAGGATTTAGCAAAGTTTGAGGAAAGTTTACAAAAGGCTTCTAAGAACATACAAGAAAAATTTCAAAAACCAGCAGAAGTACTTAATCAAATAAATGGCCAAATTCAAAAATTTGGTAACGGGGCGACCAATGTTTTTGGGAAGATTGGTAACAAAGCGGATCAGGCATATAAAGGTGTAGAAAAGTTTGAAGAGAGAGTGCAAAAAGCCTCTAATACAATGCAAGAAAAAATCCAAAAATCAGCAGATTCTCTTGGGAATATTAGTAAGCAAATGCAAACGTTTGGTGACACTATTTCAAATAAAGTTACAAAACCTATAGAACAAGTCAATAGCAAAGCTTTACAATTTGCTAACGATGTGGAAGGTTCTCAAAAAAAACTACAGGATATGCTGGGGTTAACTGAAAAAGATGCAAAGAGTTTGGCTGGAACTATTCAACCTATCGCTCAACAAGTCGTGAAGATTTCTAATATAGTAATACCATCGTTGAAGCAAACGGTTGAGTTAATCAAATCTGTTTCTAGTCTTATATCTAAGGCGAGTGAAATCATTGGTGGCCTTGTAAATATAGTTAAAACATTAATGCAAATACCGGGTGCAATTACGGCAATTATTAAAGATGCCTTAAAACTAATTAAAGTTTTTAGTGAGTTCGCACAGATATTGACTGGTCTTGGAAAATCAATGTTTTCATTAGTATTAAGCCCATGGGGTTTTGCGATAATTGCAATGGTTGCTTTAGTATATGTGCTGTATAAAAATTGGGATTCAATTGTGAAATATACAAAGCAGGCAGTGCAATGGATCAGTGATATTTGTTCTAAAGCCTGGGATGCTATCGTTAAAGTTGCGAAGTCAGTATGGGATAGCTTGTCAAAGTTTTTCTCAAGTTTTTGGGAAGGAACAAAAAAAGTATTCCAATCTGCGGTATCGTTTATAGATAAAATACTTAGCGGGGCATGGAAAATAATTACTACTGTAATTACAATGTATATCAACATATGGAAAAAGACATTTGAAATTGGTTGGAATTTAATAAAAACGATATTTAATACAGTGCTAAACGTAATAAAAAGTGTTGTTAAGTTTGCTTTAGAATTTATTAAAAGCTATATTTCTACTGCTATTAAAACATGGCAAAATATTTTTAAAACTGGCTGGGATATTATAAAAACAGTTTTTACGACGGTGCTAAACTTTTTGAAAACATTTATAAGTGGTGCATTTCAAGCAATTCGCAGCATAATTACGACTGTGATGAATGGGATAAAAACCGTCATTTCTACAGTGTGGAATGGAATAAAGGCAATTTTTACGACTGTATTAAACTTCTTAAAATCAGTTGTAAGTAGTGTGTTTCAAGCAATTCATAGCATAATTACAACTGTAATGAATGGAATAAAGACGGTTATTTCTACGATTTGGAATGTAATAAAAACAGTTTTTATAACTGTATTAGAGACTATAAAGAATTTTGTGGTTACAGCATTTCATTTTATAAAAAACACAATTACGACTGTAATGGATATCGTAAAGTCTATTATTGTAACCGCATGGAATTTTATTAAAGAAACAATAATAGTTGCTGTTCGGACATTTGTTAACTTTGTGGTGGATAACTTTAATAAGATAAAAAACACAATATTTAGTGTTGTTGGTGCTATTAAAGATTTCATAGTAAGTAACTTTGCAGCAATTAAAAAAGCTATCGTCGGAGCGTTTGACGGCATTGTTGATACAGTAAAGGATGTATTCGGTAAAGTTGGTTCTATAGTTAAGGGGATAGCAAACGACGCTGTAAGCTGGGGGAAAGATATTATTGCTGGTATTGGTAAAGGTATGACATCTATGGCTGGCTGGGTTGTTGATAAAGCTAAAGGCGTTGTAGACGGAATACCAAAAGCAGTTAAAAGTTTCTTTGGTATAAAATCTCCTTCTCGTCTAATGATGGAGTACGGCGGATATATTACAGAAGGTCTTGGTGTAGGGATGGAAAAAATGATCCCGGCTGTGGACAAGGCTTCTGGATTGTTAAATAAAGCGGTTGTTCCACCGAAACCGATGCAACTAGTAACGGATGTATCTACCCGAATTGGACAAATGGGGGCACATTCTGCTGATATGATTGGAAAAGCTGCACATCCATTTGCTGGACAATCTTCTGTTGAAAAGAAAACAGATAAAGGTGTTACAATTCAAAATGCTACATTCAAAGTTGCTGTTGAAAAATTGCAAACCGCAGAGGATTTTGTGAAAATGAGAAAATTACTACAAAATGTAGTTGCTGACGATCTAATGGGAATGGCGGTGCGGAATGTATGAGTATATTAAAAACATTGCATAGAAGAGCCGGTTCATATCATCTCTTATGGGATGCTACAGAATTAAAAAGTACAATTAAATATACTATTAATTTTTCATGGCCTGGGACATATAATTTTTCTTTTATGTCCCAAGTTCCTATCGGTTCTGATGGTATGTTACCAGATAAATACTTTATTGTTCGAGTAAATGGTATTGAAAAATTTAGAGCAAGAGGTGCTTATGCCTGGGAAGCAAGAGAAATTTTTGTTGGTGCAGGGCCACAAACAATTGAATTTACAACAAGCGGTTACGGTTCTTCTGACGTAGCCTATTTGCGTGATGTTTATTATCATGCATATGGACCTATACCTACAATTGCAATGATTGAACAAACGAAAATGCCTAAATCCTTAAACGGATTAAAAAATTACAATGTTATGCATGGATATCCTCGTTACCAAAGTACTGGTAATAAAGGATGTGAAGTAGAATTTACTGCTTTATTCAATGATATCAGTCATTGGCGTGAGTTCATGGGGGAAATATATCGCCCTCATATTATTACAGGTGATTACGGTACCTATGGTGGTATAATACCGCCTAATGAAGTTGATGCAATACGTAAAGGAACGCTAGTAATAGCAAAGTGTAAATTAATATCTATGTCACAAGCAGGTATTGGAGTTGATGGAATGTGAGAGAAGGATCTATTTCTTTAATCAGAATGTTGGGGAGCTATTTCCAAGTGGGGAATAATGCTCCTAATTTAATTGTTTATATGAAAAAAAGAGAATCTTCTTCTTATGTACAAATACAACATCGTGTAGTGAGCCTGGAAGTGCAGGAGAACGCAGATCAGTTCGCAAGTACATTTTCTGTTACCTTTGCTAATGAATATGGGCAAATGGCACCTGATAACTGGTATGGTAAGTTTTCTTCCATTCAAGAATGGTTTTACAACAGTGAAGTAACAAACACAAACCAACTATATCCGCAGACTGAATTTAAGGTTTCTATCGGTTATGGTGAAGAAGCTTTACCGTATATACATGGTTTTGTATCTGACGTAAAGGTGAATGCCGAAAGCGGCACAATATCAGTTACCTGCACAACATCTTATAAAAAGGTTCTACAAAAATCAGTAATTCCAACGCCCGGATCAGATGAAATTGTTGCACCGACTGGAAATGTGTATGATGTAGTGAAATTCTTCCTTGAAAAAGCAGGAGTTACATTACACGGTAGTAGGGTAAATATTCCCGGTACAAATCAAAGCTGGATTGTTGAAGGGGCAACTGGAAAGAGGTTTCAAAAGTGGGATGAAATTGTACGGGATATTATAGATACAACATTCCACTACATTAAACATGAACCAGATGGAAGTTGTACATTTATGAAAATGCCAGACTATGCAATTAATGAGCCTGCAAAGTTTAGTTTTAGAGAAGGCGAAAACCTTATCTCTTTAGATATGCAATTAACAGATCAGGACATTAGTAACAGTATTGTTATTAAATGTGGAGATTATGCCAATGGTTTTATTAATTCATTCTTACTTAAAAATGTCTCTTTAGGGGATTTGCGAGAGGAAATGATAGAAGTACCTTGGGCAACAACATTCTTTGCAAGAAGGGCAGTTGCTGCAGCTTATCATTTAAAAGCGATTCAAAAGTTCAGAACATTAACAGTTGCTGTGATAGGGGATCCGCGAATTCAATTGTTTGATGTGGTTTCCGTCTATAATAGGGATTCTGGGCAACAATGGAACTACTTTGTTAAAGGAATTAACACAATGATTTCTGCTGATGATGGATTCTATCAAACTTTAGATTTATCTGTTAACTATGGGTATGAACCTACCCCATATACAGATATAGCAGGAATCACAGTAAATGTTGATACATTAAGATTAAAGCTTTGGGATTGGGATGTAGAGGATGGAGATTTATTAAATATTTATTGTAACAATAAATTAGTCGAAGAAAATTATTTTATTCGGAACAATCCTACATACGTTGATATTTCGCTTGAATATGGAGTAAATATCATTGTATTTGAAGCGGTTCGAAATCCTAAAGGGATTCTTACAGGCCGTTTGCAAGTACTAGATACCAAGAATAATATCTTGTTCGATTATGGTTCCTTACCAGATTTATCATTTCCTCGAGTAAATCAAGATAAAGATCACTATTATACCCAAAGGCCAGCAAAAACTTGGTCTGTTACAAGGGTAAATTAGGGGTGATTCTATGATAATGCAAAAGAACTTATATGATCCTATTATGTATTTAATGAAAGGATTAATTGATAGAGAATTTTACAGCGGTGGAAAACCGATGCCTGGTAACGATCCAAATGATGTTTTTAAAGAGGCTATGACCGAAGGGTATACACTGGTTCGTGATGGTGCTCGTTTATCGGCAGTTGATGGAGATAAATATCTGCACTACGATTTGGTTTTTAATGGACAAGCACTACTTGAAAAGGTCCTTATATCCCATAAAATAACAGGTAAAAAGATGGAGATGCAACTAATTTATAACGCCAACAAACAATTAGATCGAGTACAACCAAGGCTTATTAATAAAGGTAGCGGTATGTTATCTGATTTACCAATTCCCGATGTGTCGTAATGATGCATGGGGATTTTTTAATACAATAAAAAGGGTGATTACCTTTGTTTGAAACAACTTATATAGCTGGTGGTCGATTAGATGCGCCATTTTATCCAACGAAAACTTTTCCGTATATGAAAGGTTTTATAATGGATTCTAAAGCATGGACAGAAGATAAGATGGAATACGTATTACCAATTGACATGGAGTTTTATGCCATTAGCGTGAGTAGTTCTATGTATGAAATCGATGATAAATGGTCGCTTATTGTAAATGACGGTATTGTCTGTGAGGATATTTATACAAAAAAAATACCAGAAGGTATAAGTCTTATGTCCTATATGCAATTAAAGGCTGGAGATAAAATTATTTTTAAATTTCATAACCAAGGAATTAATAATAAGCAAGTATGGATTGCTTTACAGTTTTTGAAGTAATTGGAGGGAGATTATGAGTTTTGCTGTAAATTATATGGCGGGTGGCCGATTAGATGCTCCATACTTTCCAACCAAAACGATTCCTTTTATAAAAGGAAGAAGAATAGGTGTTTATGAAAATATTCATCATAATGAATTTATAGCACCAGTTGATATGGAGATGATTGCATTTTCTATTGGTGCATCAAAATATAACGATAATGACTATTGGAATTTATATATTAATAATGAAAAAATAGCAGATGAAATTTATATGAAAGATGTTCCCGAAGGATTTAATTTTTCTGTTGTTAAACAAATTCCTGCGAAAGCGATTATCCGTTTTGAATATATAAATAAATCTTTAGAGAAAAAAGCTATTTGGCTTAATTATCAATTTTTAAAAGATTAGGAGTGAAGTAAAGTGGCGTTTATTGAAAAGGTATTTCAAGAGGGAAGTTTCTTAGACGATCTTGTAAATGTAGCAACTAGTAACGGATGGACAAAGGTTAAAAGGTTTCAAAAAGCAGGTTATCCATTAGAAATTTTAAAGAATTCTGGTATGAATGAAACATTATACCGGTTTGGAATTGCGGAACATACGATTATTAAAAATGCAGAAGGGGCTATGTATGGATTAGTCCAAATCGCATCTTGGGATATTGCTAAAAAGGATCTTTCGTATAAATTTAATACGGAAGAGGATAAAGCGGAATTTATTAAGGATGCAAAATTAAGATATAGTAAAAATCTTGATCGTTCCTGTTTTTATGTTTATATGATTGAAAAAGATCCTGCATTTAAAGATGGGACAGCGACAGCAGTAGCTTATGATTCTTTCACAAAAATTTTAATAGATGTAGAAGTGAGTAAAACGGATATTCTTATGAAGAATGGAAATCCAAGTATAGATTATACCAGTGCTAATACGGATGTTATGATGTCACCGTTTGTAAAAATTACATTACGTAACCCGAATTTAGAAGGGGTTGATGTAAAAACAAATTGGTGGCCTGATTCGTTAGTTAGAGTGACTGGCCAAGTAGATAAGGATCGTGTAGTTTTATTAATTCAAGCAGATAATACACCTGCATTTGAAAATAATGTAGTTCCGGTTACACCTTTATACATGGGCAAAATTGAAAGCTATGCGAAAGATGATCAAATTGGTGACGCACTTTGGGCTGGGACAGCATTTGATACAGGTACAGAAAATAGCTCACATGCATTTGATTTTAATGATAAGAAACCATATAGAAATGTGAATGATAGTTTGCCAATTTTAAAAACGTATCCTAAATCACCGGGTAATGGTATTGATAACGTTATTATTAAGCGTTCGCGATTAGGGGCTAGATATCAAGCGCATTATATTGCTTGGAATGTTGCTCCGAATGAGATGCCGCCTGATAGAAAAGGAGTAAATGGTGGTCAATATCCACTAGCTTGGCAGTCTCATGATAATGATGAATACAAGTATCAATTTAATCCTTCGGTATATAGTGGTCGAGTTCATACATCTCGTGCTTATATTGTTCATCCAGATGAAGGTGTGCGAGGTTTCTTACCTCATATGGTTTTACTATCTCCTTTAGGATTATTGAATGGGGATAAATTAAAAGTGCGAAAAAATACTTGTCCAGATACATTTGATATTTATCGTTTTTATAATGTTGATGCGATTTCGCCAATTACAAAAAGACCAGCGACACCATATCGTCCAGCTGGATTAGGAATTTATGAGAAGTCAATGTAAAGGGGAGAGAAAAACATGTGGTTTGATAAAGTGGCTTATTTACAAACATTACCGGTTGAATTAGAGAAAATGATTACAGAGCGAGGATGGAGTCGAAAGTTATACTTTAAAATTAGAAGTGGTATTAATAAATTTATTGATGTTCGATTATTTGAATCGTTAGGTAGCGATGGAGAATGGCGCAGATTTGGAGTGGCAAATGCTTATGATACGAGCGATTCTGATTTTACAGATGGTAGATTTATTCCTGTGGATTCTCCATTAGGAAAGCTAGGCATGGGAGATGGAGTGAAAAAGGAATTTCAAATTCCGACATTTCCTGTAGTTGAAAGTTCTTTATTAGTGTATGTAAATAGCATTTTACTAGAAAAGGATAAATATAAAGTTGATGCTAAAGCGGGGAAAGTTATTTTTAATCAAGCGATTGCAAAAGGGGATAAAATCACCTGTGAGTATCGATTAACAAATGATGCATACGAACCAAATAATGATATGATTTTCTTTACGTTTAACCAATATTTTATTGAGAAGGAAGTAAAGTTATCAGATGCTGAAAGTGATTTAGGAAACGGTACCGGTTCAAAAAAATCATTTAATTTGCCGTTTTCAAATTTTGATGAAAGTCGTTTTATGGTTTATAGAAATAATCAGATGGTCGATCCGGGGGAATATACAATTTCAGATACAGCAATTGAATTTCAAACTGCCCCAAAAAGTTCCGAGAACATTAAATTTTCTGGAGTGTATTTTTTAGCACCAAAGGCAGACGGAACGTTAGATACTTTAGTAGCAAAGACATCATTTGACGTGCAAAAAATGGAAAGTATTATGGCTGAAGTATATTCTACAGTTAATTTTGTAAACCCTTCGCCTTATACACCAATTAGTTTTACACCAGATGCTCGTTTTACAAAAGATTGGAAACGTGATTCTGTCGTTTATATGTATGGAAATGGAAACAAAGACCGTATTGTTATGTTTATGCGTGTAGATCCAACACCAAGTCCTGTTCGAGCATTATTTGTACCATTATATATTGGAAGAATGTACACATTTGATAATGCACCGCGTAAAAACACTGTAATTATTGGTGGTTGTCGTAACGGAGATCAATATAATTATGCGCCTAATAAAAAAATTGGAAATGCAAATTTAGACTACGGAGAAAATACAGGTAATGGAAATGATTCTGTATTATTAGCTCAATCATACACAGGTGCAATGTATCAAAAACATTATTTATCATTTATTACGCACGATATGGATATTGATAGTGGACAAGGTCGATTTAATCCATCTGTCTATAGTGGGAAATATCATCTGTCACAGATTTATATCGTTCATCCTAATGATGGATATGTTGGGAAATTAGATGATGTTTATGCTGTTCACCCAAAAAATATTCAACAAGCCGATGAATTGGAAATTGAAAAGGAAGTTACAAGTGAATCTTTAGGAAAAGGAAATGGAATGAGAAAAGTTTTTCATTTAGAGCATAAACCAAAAGCAGGAACACTTAAGTTGTTCAATGCATGTACTCTAGTTCCTAATACTGACTTTGTTTTAAATGAAGATGATAAAACAGTGACGTTTAAAGAAATCCCAATTAATGGGGTAGAGATTACAGCAAGTTATGAATTTGCACAATTATATCGTTATACGTTGCCGACTACCGCAGTCTCCCCGATGACACAAGCGAAAGCAACGCCATTTAATCCGATTGGTCTAGCTATTTATAAACAAGATATTTAATCATTAATCATATAAGGGGGAATGCAGAGAGTGAGTGAGAAAATTTATTCTATTGCTTCCCCTTCTTTATGTACGAAAAAGAAGAGTCATGTTGTTTCGATTCCTTTGGGATCAACAATGAAGAAAACATATAGTCTCTCGCTTTCTGTTTTAAATCCTTTTGTAAAAAATGCGAATAATTTTCCAGTCAGTTTGCCACCATATTCAAGATTCAAAGCTGTTAAGGAAGAAGATGCTGGGGTATTTGCAACCAAAATAGTAAAGGGAAAAGGTATATTAACAGACCTTGTTGTAGAGGCAATAAGGCAAGTTGAGGTGACTGCTAATATTGCTAAAGTGGATATTGCAAACCTAATGCGGAGTATCAACATGGAACTGTTAAGCATACAGGATTCTAAACCGCTTAAAGAAATTCTTGCAGATGTTCATTACTATCAGAAAGCAATGCAACATGACCGAACTTTTGATATGGAACATATGGAAGGGAACAATGGAAGCAGATTAGATACAAAGTATGCAGATGTAACAGAAATGTCTAGTACAGATCATAAGATATATAAAGCAGGTAATATGCTCCCAATTGAGCAAGAGAGAGTAAAACAGAAATTACGAGAATTTGCAATCAATGTAGATGAAATACCACGATGGGTACAGGTTGCACGTATTTTATATGGCGAAGGATTTTATGAAACAATATTGACTGAAAGAAGAGAAAAAGAAATATGTAGTACTGTAGTTAGAAATGTGGATCATGTAGAGATTAGCCAAAAAGAATTACCTGTACAAGATATAAGTGATTTTGAGCTTTATAATAACTTGCCAAGAGAAGTAACTACTTCTTATGAGGAATTTGATTTATTTACTGATACAGGAATTCCGGTTTATATGCCAGATTATGATTTGTTTGCTCGTAAACAAAGAGAAATACAGACTCGTAATATAAATTACAATACAGCGAATAGAAATGCCATTCAGCGAAATGGTGAAATGAATTATTTTGAATTTGTAAATAGAAAAGCGCTGAAGATAGATGGAAAATTTATTAATATAGAAGATTTAGAGCGTAAAAAGTTGGAACTTCAAACTAATGAATATGATGTGTCATTTGCGGACCGCATAATGCAAGACATATATACATATGGTGGCCATGTATATAATAACGCTCAAAAACTATTAATAGAATATGATTCATCTCACATAGAAATGAATGACATGAATCATATAACGCATGAATATGAAAGTAAATTCATAAGTGAATATGAGTTATTAGAAAGACAGTACCATTCTAATGAGGTAAATTTAGTAGAATCATTGATGGTATCAAGTCAGAATCATTTGTACATGGATTATAATCTTCCAGAAATGATACAGAGTGATGTGCTCACAAAAGAAGTAGAAGTAAAATTAGCTGAAGACGAACAAGTTAATAAGAAAACGAAACATGTATGGACTGACTATATACACCATGAGGAAATGGACCTAATACATAAACAATTATTGGGGACTATTCAAGATAACTATGAATTTGCTAGTAGACAAATCAAAAAATTGACCGGATTTTATGAGGAATTTGATCTTTTTAATAGTTTAGGAATCCCAGTTTATATGCCAGACTATGATTTATTTGCTCGTGTACAGAGAGAACTACAAGCGAAACAAATAACAGTTAATTCAGCTAAAAGAGACATACGTTCAGTATATGGTAATGTTCGTGATACGGATCTAGCAGATAGAAGCATGCAAGAGAAAGAGGGAGTCTTTTTCGATGTAGCTGCTATTGATAGAAAAGTATTACAAATGGAAGTGAATGTACCTTCTTATGAACTTTCTAATCGAGTTATAGGTGAGCAAGAAGATATAGGAATATATGGATATGAACATTTCAATCGAGTAAATGGACAGTATCATACTGCTCAAGCAGATATATCTTCCATGAATCGGATTCTATGTGAAATAGAAACTCCATTTACAAATGCGTATGAATTAGCAAAGCGTGACCTTCATGAGTTGTTAGTGGAGGATGATAAAGTAGCGGATTCTGTATTGTATGATCGATTGTTTATAAGTGAAGCAAGTAATGAACCAATAACAAGTGAAAGAGTTAGAGTCGATAATGAATCAGAATGTATTAGCCCTGTAGAGTTTACAAAGCAAGAACAATTGATAGCACATAATGAAGAAGGATATGACCTTGTTAATAGACGCGTAAAAGAACAGGATTCTCGTTACGAAGAATTTGATCTTTTTGATTTAATAGGAACTTCAGTTTACTTACCGGAGTATGATTTATTCGCAAGGATTCAAAGGGAATTACTAACGAATATTGAGACAGCTGAAATAGCAAATAGAGAAAATAATATAGAAGCAGAAATTAATACGGTTGATTCGATTGGTAATCTAGTGAAAGAAGTAGCAACTAATATAATTGATAGTACTGATATAGGACATATTGAGAAAGAGTTACAAACTAGTATTGAACAATATGAAACTGCAACGAATGATAGGAATTGGTGTGCAGAAAGTATTATATCTGATCCGATGACAAAGCGAGTGCCAGAAATAGATACACATATAATCGCTACTGATCAATTAGAGAGAATACTAAAAGAACGTAATACAAATGTAATTAAGGATGAAGAATTAGAACGACTTACGAAACAACTCATAATGAAAATTAAGCATTTTGATGATATGCAACAAATTAATAATGAGTACGAGTCAAATATTTTTGAAACAGACCAATGGCAAAGAAAATTAGATAATAAAGCATCAATACATGAATATCATGTAAGTGAGTCTGAAAGAGAACTAGCTAGTGAAGAAATCCGTACAACTTTAACAAATAAGTACAATACTTTTAATACTACTATTGGTGACATAGAACAATCCAGCCGAACAGTAGACAGCGAAAGTATACTTGTTGAAAGTGATACTTTTGTATTAGAAAAAGAACTAGAAGCATCGTATGAAGAGTTTGATCTATTTGAAGGATTAGGAATTACAGTTTACTTACCAGATTATGATTTGTTTGCAAGAATCCAAAGAGAATTACAAACAAATATAGATACGTATGAAATAATGAATAAAGAAAATGAAACAAGAGCAGAAATTAGTTCATTCTATCAGTTTGGTAATGTCTTGCAAGAAGTTAATGCGACTGTAGCAACGATAGATAATGTAAAAGTTGTAAAAGAATTAGCTGCAAAAATGATCGATAAAGAGAATTTTAAGATTATTGACAGAGAGTTACAGATTAGTATTGAACAATATGAAACCGCAATGAATGATCGAAACTGGTATGTAAAGAATATTACATCTGCCCCAATGGAAAAGCTTATGAAAGAGGCAGAGGCAAATATAGTAGTCATGGATCAATTTCATAAAGATTTAAGAGAATTTAATACAAATGTAGTGAAGAATGAAGAAGTAGAACGTACAGTACGAAATATAATGATGAATATTTTAGAATTGAAGGATATGCATCGGAAGTCAATTGAAGAGGCTTCAAATATTCATGAGCTATATGAATGGGAAAGAAAATCAACTCATAAAGCATCCATAAATACATACGGTATGTTTGAAAATGTAAGAGAATTATCTAGTATAGAGATCCAATCAACCCCAGTGAATAGAAGAAATCTCGTTCATACAAATATAGATGAAATAGAACAATTTAATCGCATTTTAGACAACGAAAGTATACTTGTTGAAAATGATACGTTTAAATTAGAAAATATCTATCAGGCAGAAGAACCGGTTGAATTTGAGGAAAGCGATATATTAATCGAAGAAGAACCAAAAATATGGTTAAAACATAGCCGGGAATCTTGGTGGAATAATTGGAATTGGAAGAAAACGAGATAATAAAGTAGAGTGCTAGATTAGTTTTTATTTAAGTATATGATATCGAATATTTGTATTTTATGGCATTATGTAATTTTTAAAATTGAACTGCTAGAGCTGTTGTAAAAGTAAAAGCTTAAGCAGTTCAATTGTATTTTAAATGTCTTTTAGTAAGTAAATTAGTTCCTTTCTGTTATGCATGAAATATTTAAATTTATTGATCCATCAAGCTGTTAATACAAATAGTTAGGGCATAGTAATTGCTACTGATGGAGCAATTGAAATTATTTTAAGATAAAAATGGAGAGGTGATATGATGGTGAGAGTATTAACTCAGCCCGAACCAGGGTGGCAGCGTATTGATGATAGCGATAGGAATATTATCTTTGAAGGAGAAAATTGGTTTAGTGGATACTCTAAATACTCTGATAATTATTTGAAAACATTCCACTATAAAAGTTCTAGTCAACCATCAAACTCAGTACAGATTAAATTTTCTTTCGTAGGTACTAAACTTCGGCTTATTGGACTTGTTAATAATGGTGGTTATGATAGATATGCAACAATCGTTATTGATGGCAATACAGAGAGATTAGATTACGATGCATGGGAGGGAACAAGGCAAGCTGTTATATATGAGAAAACAAATCTTAATAAAGGGCCGCATACAGTAACGATTCTAGGTACATACTTAAATCTTGATGCAATTGATATCGATTCTGACGGTTATGTATTTACACCCAAAAAAGTAGGGGAGATATTAGATAAACCTGATCCTGGTTGGAATCGTTTCGATGATGCTGATTCATTAATTAAGTATGGTGATGGTGCTTGGAATAGATTCACTGATGATAGATACTATAGTAGTACCGCGGTATTCTCTACTCAAAATGCAGTTGTAGAATTTTCGTTTAAAGGTACCGGTGTCAGACTTGTTTCTAAAAGTGTTAATCTAGGTTATGGTCCTGTAGATGTAACGATCGACGGTGTCAAAGAATCGTACAATCCAGTACTAGGTTTAGATAACTGGAAAGTTCTACTTTACAATAAAGAAGGTCTAAAAAATGAAGTTCATTCAGTTAAGCTTGAGGGTCCTGAAGGAATTATAATGGATGCTATTGACATTCTTGATGGAGAATTAGTGAAAACTGCTAAAGTAGGTGACATTCTGCTTCAACCTGAAGATGGTTGGAAACGAATTGATGATTCAAATGCAAATATTAAGTATGTAGGCAACGAGTGGCTTTCTCTTAATATCACAGAACAGGGTCACTATATGGATACTTTCCACACTTATCCAAAAGAAGGACCAAAAAGTATTGAATTTAAGTTTACGGGTACTAAACTTAGAATCATTGCATCAAAGTATACAACGTTATATGATGCGGTTTCAATAAAAATTGATGGTGTCACTGAAACGTATTCGCAACAAGATGTATCTATTACTGATAAGGCAGTAAGTGGGATATTGGTATACGATAAACAAGGTTTATCAAATAAGGAGCATAGTGTCATTATTACAGTACCTGACAATAAGCCATTGACTCTTGATGCTATTGACATTGATGCAACTGGTTCAATGGTTAAACCTTCTGCTAAAGTAGGAGACCAGTTACTTCAACCCGAAACAGGCTGGACTCGAGTTGATGATGCCAATCCTCTTATTTCTTACAAAGGAGAAAGTTGGAATCTAGGAACTGGTGACAGATCTCCTAGCTACTATAACAAGACAAATTACTTTAGAACTGTTGACAGTCCTGGTTCATTACAATTCTCTTTCAAAGGGACTGGTATTCGAATAGTATCTACCCTGTATAACAATGTTAGTGCCTGGACTGATGTATCTGTTGAAATTGATGGTGTAGCTGTCGGGAAGTATGCTCAAGCTAACGGTAATCTGTCGGCGGCTAAATACGTGGTATTACTTTTTGAAAAGACTGGATTGAATGATGGTGTCCATAAGATTAAATTAAGTGGTACAAAAATGAATATGGACGCATTTGATATTCTCGGTGGAGATATTGTAAAAAATCAACCAAAGCAGTTACTTCAACCAGAAAGTGGTTGGAATCGTATCAACAATTCAGATGCCTCAATTAATGCCGTTGGTTTTATAACAGGAACCGACCCATCTAATGGTTTACGTAACTGTTATATGAACGACCATATTTACTCTAAGGACAGTGGAACAGTAACTTTTGAATTTACTGGTACGGGTTTACGAGTTCTAGGTCTTGCATATTCAAATTATTCTAACAACATTGTTATTGACATAGATGGAGTTAAAGATACCTTTTCTGAAGATTATCTAATCGTACCCGAATACCTGCAAGGTAGCATGTTAGTTTATGAGAAGTTAAATCTTGAGAATAAGAAGCATACTGTTACAATTCATAATGGTGATACTACAAAAGGCTTTGGTTTTGATGCATTTGATATATTCAAACCAACTGCTAAAGTAGGGGACAAGTTAACTCAACCCGAAGCAGGTTGGGAACGAATAGATGATACTGATAGCAATATCAAGTACACTGGACTATGGCAAGGTTCGGATTCTGCTAATACCGGTTACTATAATGATACAATGAAATACAAAAATGCATCAGTTGGTTCGGGACTCGCTGTGTGTGAATTTTCATTTACAGGGACTAAACTTAGAGTAATAGGTGCAGTTGTGAGCAGTTCTCAATACTATAAAGGTCCTGTAACTATCACTATTGATGGTATAGCTGAAACATACACAATAAATAACCCTAACCGAAACGACCGTCAAGTTCTCTTATACGAAAAACTAAATTTATCACCTGGAAACCATGTTGTTAAAATCGAAGCACAGGAAAATATTGTTGACGCCTTCGACATAGATTCAAATGGTTCAATTGGAAAACCACCAGTTACAGTAGGTGACATTCTACTTCAACCTGAAGCAGGCTGGAATCGCCTCAATAATTCAGATCCTTCAATTACCTACACTAAGTTCATTCGCAATACGGATGATAATGGTATACGAAAATGCTATATGAATGACTATCACTATGCATCAAACGAAGGTACAGTAAATTTAGAATTTACAGGAACAGGTTTCAGAGTTCTTGGTATCGTGTATAGAGGTTATTCTAATAATATTTCTATTGAGATAGATGGAGTTAAAGCTACATTTTCTGAAGATTATCCAATTGTAGGTGAATACCTTCAAGGGAGCACATTAGTTTATGAGATGATAAATCTTGAAAATAAGAAGCATACTGTCAAGATTTATAATTCTGATATTACAAAAGGATTGGGATTTGATGCGTTTGATATTAAATCAGGTGACACTGTAAAATCACCTGCTAAAGTGGGTGACATTTTACTTGAACCAGAACCTGGATGGAAGCGAATTGATGATGCAGATACTAATATTAAGTATGATGGAATATGGGCATTATATAAAGGTGATGATTACTACAATTCAACACTTCATTACAAATATAAAACTATCGGTACAGACCCAGCATCAATACGTTTTAATTTCTACGGTACTAAATTAAGAATTATAGGCATATTAGCAAAAGACTATGATTCTAATGCTACTATAACTATTGATGGAAAAATAGAAACAATTAATTTTTCAGCTACTCAGCCTAAAAATCAAGCTATTGTTTACGAGAAGCTTAACCTACCGTTAGGAGATCACTCAGTTAAATTAGACGGAATTTTTATGAACTTAGATGCTATCGATATTGATTCAGATGATTCGATGGTAAAACCAACTGCTAAAGTGGGTGACCAATTATTAGCACCTGAAGACGGTTGGAAACGTTATGACGACAACGCATCTGAAATCTTGTATGATGCTAACTGGGCTAAGAATGTTGCGTACTCAGGTGCTTACGGTGGAAAGAGTACAAGTGCTCATAAAGGTAAGAATTCAAGTTTCCGATTTAAATTCAAGGGTACTAAATTTAGATTGATTGTTGGTTGTTCTACTACAGAATTTTACTCGGATAAAATATCGGTAAGAATTGACGACCTACCTCTTGAATTCTTTAATGCTAATGCACCAAAAGATACTAACCAAGTCTTAAAATATGAAAAGCTAGGTTTAGAGGATAAGGAGCATGAAGTGAAGGTATCGGTTGTAACAAGCCAACCCGGTGCGGCATCTTATGACTATCGTTTTGATGCATTAGACATTGATGATACAGGAAGTCTTATCAAGATTAATACAGTAGGAGATGTGTTAACTGAACCTGAAAAAGGTTGGAAACGAATTGATGATACCGATCCATTAATTCGTTATATCGGTAACTGGAAACTAACCACGGGTAATGATAAGCACTACAACAAGACAACTCATTACAATCTCGACAAGAAACTTGACACGAGTTTCGAATTTGAGTTCGTAGGTACTAAACTTAGACTTCTAGCTTATGGCGACAGTGGTTACGATGCAACTTCTAAAATACTTATTGATGGTAAAGAAGAAACTATGATTTACAATAGTCCTTCAGGTAACCAAGTCATACGTTACGAGAAAATAGGTTTAGACCGTGGCAAGCATACTGTAAAAGTGATTGGTAAAGCTATGTCATTAGATTCCATTGACATTGACGCTGACGGATACTTACTTGCTAGATTAGGTGACCAGTTAGTTGAGCCGGAACCTGGTTGGGTACGTTTTGACGATACTCACAAGAATATTGAATACAACGGTTTCTGGAAAACAACTGAAGCTGATGTTAGTTGCTACAATAATACTCATCATTGGAAGAGTAAGGAAGACAATAACGATAGCACCATATCAGCTAGATTTTTATTCAAGGGTACTAGGTTCCGATTAATTAGTATGACAAGTCCATCTTATCCGGAAGACATTGAATTGAAAATCGATGGACAAAAGGAAATCCTTAAACTTTCAGGAGAAGATATGCAATACCAAACACTAGCATATGAAAAGAAAAATCTTGAAGATATGATTCACGTTATTGAGTTGTCAGGGAAATACATCAGTATCGATGCTATTGACTTAGAAGAAGGTGCAACACTATTAAAACTACCTGATGAGAAATTAAAACCATATCAAATAAGAAGTGGTTTAATCTTTAAGGATGATTTTGATACGTTCGATTCCAGATGGATTGCATCTCCTGTCGGTAGCTATTCTTTAATTGATCGAAAAGGATATTTTAGAATGCTACACAATGTTTCGCGTGACACATTATTACTTGCAGATCTTCCAAATGAGAAAGAATTCGCATTTGAAGTATCTGCTGATTATACGCCAACCCATGAAGATGACAAAGGCGGTATTATCGTTTGGAAAAACGGTGAGGAGAATATCGAGTTCTTAGAAACAGAAGATGGTACTCGAGAAACAACTGAATTGAAGTGGATGGCGTGCAAAGATAATGAAGATTGGACGTTTTTTTCTGATTATGGCGAAGGTTTTAATTTTTGCGACTCAGATAGAATGAACTGTAGTAAGTTTGGTGTTGTATTAAAAAAAGGATCGAATTCAAAATTTATAAATCTTGATATTGATTCCATTATTGCTACAAGAGGAAGAAAGTTAACAATTGCTAATATAGCGCCGAATATAAGTGTCCAGATGGAAGATGAATTTGGGGGAATTATTTTCAATGGAAATACAGGGTATAACACTGGTATTCAAATTACTCTCCCGTCACTAGAATTTGCAGGTAAAGTTATTTTGAAAAATGTAGAAGGTAAAGAATTGGGTGTTATTAAGACTACATTTTATGGTGGAGATGTATATGGATTCGGATCTAATTTAGAAATTAAATTTTCAGGTGAGGAGCTTTCAACACTAGCACAAACTCGATTGCCAGATATGATATCAGGGAAATCAGAAATTATGCTAGAACTTGTGAATCCTTCAGTTGCACGAGCGAATAATGTGAATTTAAGTATTGCTCAATATGAAGATAAATTTGGATGGTCATGGGCGGATCTTGCGTTAGACAGTAATGGTAAACCAGGTCAATATCAAGATAGTATCAATATTCCTTATGTAAATCCAGAAAAAACAATAAAGTTTTGGTTAAAAGTAACAAAAGGAACAGATTATGTTGGCCTTGCTCCATTACAATTTCAAATACATCTTGAACATGAGTAGTTGGAGGTGAAGAGATGGGAACATCAATGGTCGTAAATCGATATTACAAGCAAGAAGAACAAACAGAAAATATTTTTCCAAAGCTTATCGAAAAAAAAGTAAAGGTTGAGATTAATAGTAATGAAAAGAAGTATATACCTATTGAATTAGGTATAAACAAGTATGAACTTAGGACAATCTTTATTGAAAATACAGCAAATAATGATTATGAGTGTACAATTTTTGATAAACAAAAAGATGGGCAAATTCAGTACAGCAGTATTAAAGAAAAAAGAACATACGATATAATCAATATTCCTTGTGACGATAAAGATCAAACAAAGTCTTGTCACCTGTTTATTGAAAATTTTAGTAATGTTCCTTCGTTGTATACTGTGGTATTAAAAGTAACAACGTTAGTATAAAGTAAGTTTTATATATACAAGTAGTTTTGGGTTATCAATAGAAACAGTGAGGAGGATAATTTATGACAAAAGCTATTTTTACAAAAGGAACTTGCAAGAAATCTGAATTATTTGAAACGTTAATTAATATTATGAAAAATGCAGGTTGGATATACCATAACGAAGATTCGCCAACTTCATATCCCATTTTGTACACAAACGGTAAAAATGGCAACAGGCATTTTGCTATTAATTTATGTTGGGAGGATGGTTTCGTAACTGCTGCAGATATTCGAAAGACAACATATGCAGATGGAGTTTTTAAATTAGGCTGTGTTACCAAAGATCCTGCAAGCAACTCTATAAGTTTCCGTAGTGGAGACCAATGGGATACATTAGCATTCTTCCCAGGGCGGAGATATGATACGTGGCAAAATGGAAGTAGCTACAATCGTGCAGGTTACGAGTTAAACTGGGATATTGATTATTATTACTATGCAGATAAGGATTGTGTTATCTTTGTTATTTTACCATTTAAATATACAGGAAAAGAAAATACTATTATGTACTTTGGCTTTCCTGAACAGTCGTTTGTGGAGGAAGCTCAACGAAACTACACTAAACCATTTTCAGGTGGAATTTATGCTAATAGTGGTCATGCTGGGACAACGATTGGTTCTAAGCGTATTCGGGTTGTAGACAACCCGAAAAATCTACCAGAATTAGCTACTTTAACAAGCCAACCACATTCTGTAAACAGTTTAATACCTCAAATGTCACCAAACCTAGATAATAAGTTTTGTTTAAGTGAAATATTTATTAGTTATGGTAACAATATCGGAATGCGTGCACGGCTAGGGAGAGTATACGCATTACCGCCGGGTGGGATGCTTGATGGTGATATTATTCAAATTACGATTAATAGCGAAGTTCAAAGATATCGCTATACAACACTGGGAGCGGCTGATCAGACCTATACATCGTTCCCTACACAAGCAGTAGCAATTCGAGTAGAATGAGGTGATATAAAATGGAAGCTATTTTTACAAAGGGTTCAACGACAAAAGCCGGGTTATTTGATACGTTTATTAATATAATGAAGGACGTAGGTTGGAAAGTTATGAATGAAGGCATTAAGGTGTCGGCTGACGGTAGTGTAGTACTTCACTCAAAAGGTAGTTTAGGAAATACCCCTATGTATATTGAATTTATTCCATATGAAGGTACTAACGTATTTGATAATGCCAGCTACGATATAAGAAGAGGTAGCTATGGGTCAAACTGTTTATATCGATACTTTACAAACTGGGATGACGAGAAGAAAACGGGGATAGGGGGTTCTAGCTATCAAAGATTTAATTTCTTCAATGGTAGATATCCTACCACTTCCTCGTCTGGATATATCTCTATGCGTTCTGATATTAAAGTAGATTACTACTACTATTGTGATTTGGATCGAGTAATATTTGTAACCGTACCTGACAATAATGATTTTACTACGTATAAGCCAGGGGGATCAAGTTATCAGGCATGGGGGTATGTTATTCAACCTCATATTAACTTTTTTGGAATACCAGAAGAGTCTTACTTGGAAGAGAGGAATGAACCAAGTTACTCATTTGTTATTCATGCTGCATCATCAACTTCTTATTACAACGTTGATTCAAAATGGGGGGCAGACAATTATCCGTATATTATAATGGATAAACCTGCAAATGTTATTACTAATAATAGTCCATATTATGCAAAGTTCGACTATATGGGGATAAGTCCAGGACCTGAAGGTATGATGTATCTTACGGACTTTTATTTAAATATACCAACGGAAGGATTAAGAGGTAAATTAGGATTTATAAAGATGTGTCCTTCTAATGGTAAAATAGCAAATGGTGATATTATTGAGGTGACCACTGAGAATAATATAGAACGTTATTTATATATAGTCCATCCTTCTGGATATTTTGGTAGTGACTCTAGTTATAAATATACAGGTTCATTTTTTGGTCATAATATAGCAATTAGAATAGGGTAGGGGGATATCAATGGAGGTATTTAAAGCTCAGTATTTCACTCCTATGTTAGTTCAAAATAACTATTCAAAAATATATCTTAATAGAGCTAGTGAGTTTGTTCTTACAACTTATTATTCTGGTGATAAATTATCTCAGAAAAATACGATGAGTGAATTTCCGACAGTATGGTATGGTGATGGTGAAGCAATCAGTATGCTTAATGAGGCAGGTGATTACTTTGTACGGTTTTTCTACCTTGGTGGTGTTCGAGTAACTCCCAGGGATACAGAAGGATTCTTTTTGCAGAACTCATTTTTATCAAAAGAAGAAATTTATGAGCAGAATTTACCAAGAAAAGAACCATTAGAATCACCATGGAAAAAGCGAACGTATAGCAAGTAAAATAATTACAAATTAAAACACTAGCGTGCCGAAGCAGGCTTTTTTATTTTGCTTTGAAATGTAAAAGGGGGTGAAAGTTTGGAACGGATTCATGAACTTGTAAAAACATTAAATGTACTGGATGTTATAAACACAACTCAATTTAAAGTCGCTTCTGTAATTAGTGGGGGATTGGGAACTATATTTAATTTTTTATATGGTAAATCTAATTTAATTTGGATTATTATTTTGGTATGGGTAGTTGTATTAGATTGGATAACTGGTAGTAAGGCATCAAAATTAGATGGTACGTATTCATCACAATATGGAATTGAGGGCATTGCACGAACTGTGGTGCTTTTTTTATTACCTTCTTTAGCACATTTATTTGATATTGCATTTAAACTACCAGAATTTTTCTTTTTTATGGTAACGGGTGGTTTAATTTATCATATTTTTAATAGTTTTACAGCCAATTGTGTACGGATTGGGTGGGATAAATGGATTCCTACTTGGTTGTTAGAAAGTGTATCTTCTGAAATTGAGGCGAAAATTAGAAGATCAAAATCTAGAAAAGAAAAAAATTAAAGAAAGGCAAATATAAAAAATGATAGCAAAAGGAGCAGCCTCAATTGAGGTGCTCTTTTTGTTTATGCAAATATTAAAGGGGAAAATACGAAATGAAAAAATTAATGAAACAATGTAGCGCGTTATTTATCATGTGTATTATTTTATTTTCTTTTTCTGCAAGTGCTTTTGCAGATAGAGAAATGATTATTCCAGATTTACCTAAGCAAGGATACAGATATGGTGTGGGTGCATATGAGGGAGTAGTAGCACATTCCACAGCGACACCAGAAGCACCTGCTATCAATATTAGAAATTATGAAGCTAGAACATGGAGAAATGCATTCGTTCATTATGCAACGGATTGGGATGAAACAATTCAAATCGCTTCTACTAAATATCGTGCATGGGGTGCAGGTCCAGCGGCAAATGCTAGATTTGTACATGTAGAACTTTCTGAGACTAGTGACCCAATTAAATTCAAAAAATCGTATGAAAGATATGTAAAGTTACTTGCGAAAATTTTAAAAGATAGAAATATCCATCCGAGTGTTGGATTATGGACTCATAAAGATATCACATACAAATTAGGCGGTACAGATCATGAGGATCCACAGGGGTATCTTGCTTCACATGGTGTATCAGAAGCTCAATTCCGTTCTGATGTTGTAAAGGCGTATAATGGTCATTCTGTCACTGTGGAAGTAAAACCACAACAACCATCTGAAAGTGTAACGGATGTAACAGGAGTAGCTTATATCGATGGTTTAAATGTAAACCTTCGATCTGTACCATCCACAAGCAATGATGTCATTCGTAAGCTACAAAAGGGTGAATCATATAAAGTCTGGGGTAAAGTAGGAAACTGGTTGAATCTTGGAGGGAATCAGTGGGTTTATAACGATTCATCATACATTCGCTATAAAGAAGAATCTTCATCTGTGGAAGGTAAACGTGTAGTTTCTAAAGTGAATGACTTACGATTCTATTCAAAAGGTTCCTGGGCTGATAGCGATGTTGTAGGAACTGTCGGTGAAGGTTTAGGGTTCACTATCGTTGATAAAGTATCTGTAAATGGTTCATCACAATATAAAGTGAAGAATAGTAGAGGTAATGTGTTCTATATTACAGCTAGTTCTTATTATGTAAATGTGAAGTAGTGAGTAATGGAAAAGAAGGATTTAATAGGAGTATTGAATCCTTCTTTTTAAGATCTAGTTAAAAAGTTCCTGCAGTACGTTCTGTTAAATACTTAGTATCTAAATAACTTAGGTCTTGAACATGTTGATGGGATGACCTTAGAACAAATAGAGTTTGAATTGCATTATAGTACAGTCTATATCCAACGCAAACATGCTGAAATAAGAAAGGTTGTCAAGTTTTCAGATGGAATTTAATGTTACCTTTTTGTAGGATACATGCTGTGTACAAAAAGTATTGAAAAAGTGATTTATAGTCGTAATATAAGATTTCGACGAAAGAGCAGCTATTTTTATGGTTGCTCTTTTTCTTTAGAGGTTCCTACAGAAGTAGATACTGAGGATACTATTGAGGAACATATTGGGGTGACCGATAAACCAGAAGGGATTAAATAATGAAATGCAAAGTTAAGCGTATGTAATGTAGGCTTTTTTATTTTAAATTAAATAAAAAGTGGGAAAGAGGTGGAAATATGGATGGTTTACAAGAGGTGAAAGGTGATGTTCAGGAAATAAGAGAAGATATTAAGGACATACGATTAGAGATTAGAAGTTTAGAAATGCGGACAACAGGTAATGAAAAAGACATTATTAATATCAATAAGCAATTAGATAAGATTAGTGCTAATACAACATGGATCTTACGCCTTATTATTGGTGGACTTATTGGAGCGGCCCTTGCCTTCCTCATGAAAGGAGGCAGTATGTAATGATTGAAATTACGGCAATGATTGGAGTTGTTGTAGGGCTATCACAAATAGCGAAAACAATGGGACTGCAAACAAAATATATTCCGTTATTTAATTTAACGCTTGGCATTACGCTAGGCGTATTATTTTTGTCTCAAGATATTAAATCAAATATACTTCAAGGAATCATTATGGGACTATCAGCAAGCGGATTATTTGACCATACAAAAATTATAAAAAAGGATGCTAATAGGAAATGAAAAAGAAATACAAACATATTTTATCCATAGTTGTTGCTATGATTTTAGTCATAGCAATTGGACCCAACACATTTGCTGATAGAATTCTACGTATTCCTGATGTACCTAACCAACCCTACGTATTAAAAATTTTAAAAAGCCCCTCAATAATGTTAAAGGGACCTTGCTCACGCAAATGATCTGTAAATCAATTCATTTTTGATATACAGATTATTTGTATGATAATATTTATAAAGAATTGCTAAAGAATGAAATTACATAAATACTTTTAGAAGTTCTTGAATTAATGGGATTGCTCCACCAATAAATTTTAAAACTGCCATTGCGATTTCCATATTATTCTCTCCTCTGTTTTTGTATTAAGATGTGTGAATCTTTATAACCTTATTATAGTAAGCGTTTACATTTATAACAATACATTTTCGTATGTAATATTGCATATTTATACGTTTAGACAAAAATTAGGCTCTATTAGTCATTCTTTAATGGTATCATAGCGAGGTGTGAGTCTTTAAGGGTTTTCCCTAATAGGAGGAAATATGGAAAGAGTACAAGTGATTTACAGTAATCTGAAAATTAAAAGTTGGGCTAAACAGGTATTAGCTGTAGGAGGAATATTAGGGTTCTGCTACTTGGTGTTATATGTTTTTAGTTTCTTAATTGTTATGTAAATATTATATAACTAAACTAGTAGGGTCTTGCCTAGATAAGTAAGGCTCTTTTGTTGTTATCTGTGATGAGCAAACTACATACAAAACCTCTCAAGTTTGTCAGGTGCTATGTATAGTGCCTTATTTCTCTATGTTTTAGAACACTAGCTCTTATTATTGAAAGTAAATAAACTTCTATTAAAAATTTTCCATTTATATTGAAAACACAATTGTATTGATAAAAAATGTGTTTTTATTAGATACAACTTAAAAAGACAAGCATAAGTTATATTACGTTTTGGTGAAATTTTTTTATCTTTGAAAAGGATTTAAATCTTACAAATAGATTTGATCCCTTTCTGTATACCGTAATTCCTATATTACCATATGAATATAATATACTGAAAATAATTTAAAAGCAAGAATATTAGTAGGGTCCACCACATGCCCATCCACAGCAATTGCTTCAGTTAGTCTTAATTTCAAATTTGTTACTTCGTTATTTTCTATCAAAAGATGATTTAAATTATTTTGTACATGAGGTGAAGTACCATAAGCAATAAGGAGTAATTTAGATGTTTCATGTGAAAAAGAGTACAAGATTTGATAATATTTTATTTGAATATAAACAGTTGCTTAAATATTGATAAGATAAGTTTCCAATCTAATATATGGGGAGTAGAAAAATGAATTATTTTCTTGTATTTCAAAATAAAAGTTATAAGGAAGAGAGGGAGGGAGGATTTCTCTGGGCGCCACAAAAAAATAACAAGGGACAAACATTTCATCACTGGACAGATATGAAAATGATAAGAAAAGGTGACATCATTTTTAATAGTTTTAAAGGAAAGCTAGTATCAATTTTGGTTGCAAAAGAAGACTATAAGGTTCATGATAAGCCAATTGGACTAGAACAGACTGAGCTCTGGGAAAAAGAAGGATGGATTGTAAATGTGGAGTACCACGATTTGGAGATTCCTATTATATATAAAGATTTCATAGAAAACATATTAAAGCTACAGGGTGAAAAATACGCTCCATTTAATAAGATTGGGCGTGGTAATACTGGTTACCTGTTTAGAGTAACTCTAGAACTTGCTGATTATTTATTAACAATAGTTAAAGAAAGAAATAGGAATACTTGGAACAAGCTATCAAACATAGGAAGTAGTGATGAAGAAACTGTTCTGGAAGAAATAGAGAAGGGTTTATCGTATGTATTAGATCAAACTGAAAAAGAACAAGTTATAAAATCTAGAATTGGACAATCCATTTTTAAAAAGAATTTGTTGAAGAATGAAGAGAAATGTAAACTATGTGGAGTCTCTGATAAACGTTTTCTAATAGCAAGTCATATTAAGCCTTGGAGCCAATCTAATCATAGAGAAAGGTTAGATATAAACAATGGACTACTACTTTGTCCTAACCATGATGCTTTATTTGATAAAGGTTATATTAGCTTTGGAGATGACGGGAGAGTTTTAATTTCGAACAGTTTAGATGAAGCTTTAAAAATCTTTTTGAATATACATAATAATTTACAGATACAAATGAATGAAATGCAGCGTCAGTACATGGAATGGCATAGGGAGTGTGTATTTCAGGGATAATTGGGTAAAAAATTGTTGGGTGCAATAAGTTAAAAGTACCTAAAGGACTGACCTACAAAGGTAGTATCCCATGGTTATAATAGGTGTTTTATAAAATATACAGTATATCAACGTGATAAGTATGTAGCTGAGCTAGCTAAAAGACGTGTGCAAGATATATGTGAGTTGTGTAAACAGCATACTCCTTTCCAAGATAAAAAAGGGAATCCATACTTAGAAGCACATCATGTGAAACGGGTATCAGAGGATGGAGAAGATACGATTTATAATACTGTTGGAGTATGTGCGAATTGTCATTGGAAGCTGCATGCTTTAAATCAAGATGTTGCAAAATTAGAGGAAAAGCTGGCGCGCTATAAGCAAGAAGACGAGATATAGGGAGTATATGTACTAAATAAGATGTGAAAGAAGTGACGATTCATGAAGAAAACAGTATCGGTTGTTGGAGCAGTAATTTGCAATGAGAAGAATGAAATACTATGTGCACTACGTTCTCCTACCATGTCATTACCTAACTATTGGGAGTTTCCAGGTGGGAAAATTAATGAAGGGGAAATGCCGCAAGAGGCGTTGATACGTGAGATCAAAGAAGAACTAGGATGTTTAATTACCGTAGGTGAAAAAATAGAAGAAGTGGATCATGAATATGAGAATATTATAGTTCATCTTGCTACTTATAAGGCATACATAGAGTCCGGTATTCCTAAAGCGCTTGAGCATGCAGATCTCAAATGGGTTCAAGTTGAAAAATTATTAGAGTTAAAGTGGGCACCAGCGGATATTCCGACTGTGGATATTTTGAGCATAGAATTTTAATTTCTGTCTAGATTTAGCTGAGCAGTCAACATTCTCATTTTGTCTTTAAATAAAAGAATATACACCCTTTAGTAAGGCGATGTATGTTCTTTTATAAAGAATTTTTACAAAAAATAATAGTTAAATTACAATTAGCAAGTTTGTTTAATAATTTTATTTTAAGTTAAGTAATGATCTTAATATTGTAGAGTCAGCTTGTAAGATAAACGCTCTTTGAAACTGCCTTTACGTTACTAATGATATATTCTTGTGTAATTAAATTATAATTACCAAAACTTAATCAATTGTCCATGATCCATATCAATAACGATAAATTGAATTTATGTTGTTTGAGGAATTATATATAATTCTTAAATTTACATACATTAATTTTTATATTAAGATAATTATATAATATATGAAGGAGAGAAATAAATGGATAATAATGAGTTTAAGGACCGAGCGACTCGATTAGCTGTTACAATTACACTTTTTGGTGGTGCCTGGTTTATATTACAAGAGGGGAGTAAAATATGGTATAAACTTTTTTCCGAAAGTGCATATACTAAAACGATTTTTAACTTTGAGCATGTTATAGCAATATCAATTATGACAATAATAATTGCAATGATGCTTTCAGTAATTAAGTATATTTATTTTGAAACGAAATCTTTTATTTCTTATGATGAAATAAATCTTCAAGTGCAAGCGCTTAAAAGGGCTGATGAAGGTTTTAAGGATATATTTAAGAATTTAAAATACAGTTTTAATATTATAATATTAATATTTTTAGTACTAATGATCATAGAATTTTCGAAAGACGTTAGTTTTTGGAAGTGGATACTGGGTGCATTTTCAATTGTAATTCTAGCAAGCATATTTATAATACGAATAAATAATAATGCGCGTGATAAATTAGTTAACTTGACCAATTTATTAGAAAGTAAAATAAATAAATATGTACCGTATAGTTTTTTTGCATATATAGCCTTTTTACTTTTTATATGCGGCATGTCGATTACTCTTGTATCTTTTGGACAAGAAAAGTCTGCTCAAGTTAAATTTAATAATACAAAACAAATGCCGGTTGAATTAGAAATAAATAATATTGATAAGATAAAAATTCAAGTACGTATTAATAGGGAGGCTGATCCTAATAACAAGATTAATATTCAAGCTAAAGAAATAGAGAGTTATGGTAGCTCTATTGAGGTTTTTAAAGGTAAGAATTCCGAGTTACATACCCTAGATATTGATAAAATTAAAGAAGAATTAGATAATAATAATTATAAAATAAGTATAAAGAACTCTAAATATAAAAATAAATATAAAATAAACTTAGAGAAGTATATTTTAGACGGAAAAAGTCAAATCGAGTTATTAATTCAAACACCAACAGATAATATATTCATTGTAAACGAGTTCTATAAAAATGGTGATAAAGTGAGTGTTAAGGAAAAGGAATTTAAAGTTAAACTCTAAAATTATTCAATCCTTGTCTTGATGGAAAAGAATTAGTAAAATGCGTGAATAACCTTTATCAAGCGTGTTTTAGAGAAGAAAATCTAAATTCTTATAGATCTAGTTTTATTGATGGCTTATTGTATATTGAAAGAATGGATTCCGATGCATTTTGAGAAGTTTAAAGGTATTATGAATGCTATTGAAAGGAGGTTGAGCTTTCAAAGATTGTAGTTTAAGAAGGTATGTTTATTTCAAGTGGTGGTAATTTTTTTAATTTTTGAAATTCAATCATATTTTTGGTAGGAAATATGAAATCTATAGAACTACCCTTTAAATTAAAGTTTCATGTGTGTAAAATAATTTTGCATTCTTAAATAGGAAATTCATAATAATATTATTTCTTATTATATGCTTTTTGTCATATTTTCTTGAAGGGAATTATTTTTAAAATAATTAAACTTTTATCAAGCGTTTATTTCAATCTTTAATTGATGAACCTATTTTGATTAATCTGTTTTCAAAATGGGTTCTTTTTAATTTAATACAAAATATACATTTGCTTGAAAGTTTGTAGTGAATCGTCTTGAAAATCTATGCTGTAATTTATGTGACATTTAATAATATAGATATATATTATTTGCATTAAGTGGATTAGTATACATAATTATAAATAAAAAATGAGGGACTTTATGTATGAGTAGTAAATATAACGTTGTGTTATATGGTATAGAAGGAAACTTAGATAATTGATAACATTGTTACAATAGTATTTTTAAAGTGCGACTCAAAACGTTGTGAAAAGTTGAAGAGCAGTTAGAATACTCTAACTGCTTAGCTTCAGGGGAATTGAAAATTAGGTTAATTATTTTATTAAGAGAAAATTTGGTACTTATATAATATAATTTTATTTTATTTTGAGTTAACTACTATATTTTTCATATAAATGTTTTACCATATTATCAAAGACTTCGTCGATGTTACCATTTGGATGTAATATTTGTCCATTGGATAAGTGAACGAACATCTCCATTGTGTCATCATCATGAAAATGAATTACGATGTCACCAACATATATACATTCAACATCATCCGCTCTTTTAAAAATAGAAAAACAAAGTTGATTAATAAAATTGATCCAAACTTTAATTTCAGAGGTTATAAAGTAATGATTAAATTTCTCTCTTATATTTTGAACAGTTGAAATTCTATTAGTAGGAACACTACTTTGAGTTATTAATAGATTCTTCTCTTTTTCTTTAGTAGTAATAAATCTTGTAGCCAATTCTTTAATAGAATAATAATCAAATACCTCTACATTTTGCATGGATCTAATGTTCCTTAGTTCTTGTAATTCTTTTTCAAATTCTTCAGGTTTTTTATTCAATATCTTAATGTTTAATTTTTCGAAAAACTCATCAAATGTATAGATGTAACCTTGGACTCCGCAGTTACAATAAATCTCATTTATTAACTCACTTCTAGGTGATACAATCTTTTTCTGATTGCTTAAGTTCCACCAATCTTCTTTTACATCATTAGTTATAAAAATAACATTACGTTTTTCGTTATTAATAAATTCTAAGATTTGATACCATAGTATTAAATCTCCAAATGCATCTACTCCGTTTTTATCTTCAAGGTCTTTATATCCAGGTGGAATTTTACTTTGATATCGTAATTTACCTTCTTCAACAATAGATAATATTTCATGAAATTTATATGGTCGCCCAATATTATCGTCGAATAATTCCCCGATTTTTTCTCGAATTGTATCAAATTTCTCGAGCTCTGAATATTCTTTTTTTTCTTTGTTTAAATCTATATTAATCTTTTTTAATTTTTTTTCGAATTTATTATGAAATTCTTCATAAACTTGCGTTATTTCATAGAATTTCCCAGAGGGGTGGAACTCCAGATTATCCATATTTTTTTTAAATGTTCTATTTAGAGTTTCAGGTATCATTTTTATTTTAGTATAATTTGCAATCTGTTCTTTTATTACTTTAATTCTATTCTTTTCAAATTCTTGAGCAACTTGGTAAGGAATCCATAGCCTTTCTTGTATCTGTTCAAGAGAATTAAATATAGTTTCTCTATATTTGTCACGAGTTGCATAAAATCCAAGTAGGACATTTGCATCGAATACAAATATAGATGAATCCCATAATTTATTTTCTTCTGCTTCAGTCATTTTATAGTAACCTGGTAAAATTGATTTCAAAATAAATTTCTCCTTTAAATAAATAGTAATGTGAATTTTATTATAACCTTACTGCAATTTTTTAATATATATACAATATATAAATGAAAGAACTGTAACAATACTACTAAATATAATAGCTAAATAAATCGTTGCTCGTCCAAAAGCCATAGGATGGTTATCTTTATTATAATATTGAATGGAAAACCAAGTATTAAAGCCTGTCCAGGCTGGAACCATAAAGGTTATAAATACAGCACTATATGATAAAAATTGTTATAAATCTAGTTTTTTATTTCTAGCCTGCTTTCTAATCTATCTATACAAAAATCTAATGTGTTTTTGTTTTTTCCTAAATCCTCTTTTTTAATAGACAAAATTTCTTTATTAAATAAAAATTCCTTCAAACAGATACATCTAAAAATATTCCATTCTTCATCATATAATTCTATCGTATATATTTTAAAAAACTTTTCTTTACCTGTTCTAACAATATAAATACCAAAAATAAAAAGTAAAATTATCTCCCAAACAATTAAAAAGCACATATACCAGAGTGTCATTTCATTTGTATTATCTAATCCATAGAAAGAAAAGATCACAAAGGATATAAAAGTATATACCTTAATTATTACAAAAAGAGTAGAGCTTATCCATATTGGCTTAAATAGTAATGTCCACATGCTTATACCTTTTTTATAAAATTCAATATTTCATTTCTCTTTCAAACAAAACACCACCAACATAGTTTTCAAGTAATGTTAGCAATATAAACAATCCATTCTCTCATTCTCATCTCTACATTTAGTAATTTTATTATTTAGATATTATTAATGAGGATATTTCAAGAAAATCCTTACCGATATAATTATAACAATAAATGGTTAAATTTACCCTTGAAATATTCATATTATAATATATGTGTTTGTTATAGTTCTCAATAGGTGGATAAGAATTAATGAATAACGTAAAAATAAAGGAGAGAAAGAATAAGAATGAGTTCGAAATCTAAAAGTAATTTGATATTATATTTGTGTTTTTTGTAGATTAATTTTTGGGGCAGAAAAGAAATAGAGGTCACGGTGTTGTTCTTTAAAGAAGCCAAGAATTACGCTATAGAAATATCATCTGGGGTGCAGAGTGGTTGTTGCTGAACGGGGGATAGTGAACAATCCTAATAATAGTTTGACATATTAAGCATAAACGTCTTTTTTAGTGCTATCTTTTTGATGCTCTATATCCAGCAGCTTGTGCTTCAGCATTCGTTTTATCTTAAAACTGTTGACCAGGCATATGATAAATCTTCTCGTCTTTACTATTTTTATTACCCTTAATATTACAAGTACCATTCTGTTCTGATACTTGATTTGTTTTTTGCTGAGGAGTTGCTTCTTTAGAAAGGTATTTTGATTCAATAGCTAGAATATCTGTTACAAACGTAATAAAATATTATATTCAGCCGACCTTATCATGTCGTTTAGGATCTTCTGGTGTGCTAATTCTTTCTTTAAAACACGAGATACCTATTTCCAATGTAACCTACATCTTTGAATTTGTTGGTTTTGATAATGATAAGCAATTGATTAAAATAACTAACGATTCATCGGAGAATTTGATTGAATATGAAATAAATCCTTCAAATAAAAATGGGAATAGTTTTGAAGGCCTGTTCAATTTAATTCAAGGTAGTAATTACCAAAATATACACGTTTATTCTACCGATAAAGGGGAATTGTTAGGTTCCTTTAGATTGAAGTTTTTAATAAATACAGAGATTGAGTTTGTTTTAAGTATTTATGAGCATTTTAAAACCTCACCGGATTCATATGTAACGAATATACTAGGTTCTAAAAAATGGATACATAGGATACAAGGGGATTGTATAGAAGAGTATAAATTGAAGAAAAAATAAAGGTTAATTATTATTACGAAAAAGAACCAGTGCCTTAATAGACACTGATTCTTTTTCGTAAATTAAATCTGGGTACTGTGTATTTTTATATTATTTTGTGAAACGATTAGAAGCCATTATTGCAGCAATTTTTAGAAGGATTATTAATGTAATTACTTTAATAAAAAGATATTCATACTATCCCTCTTTTCATAACTAGAGTATTTTAGTCTTAAGATACACGATATAAAGTTACAAGCACTTTAGAGGGAGTATATAATTTTTTTGAGTCTACTTTGTAATTCTGTGAAGTTTAAGCTCGCTAATGAAGGTTTTCATGTGATTTGGGGAGGTTTACATGGATGGCCGATAATTGTAATGTAAGTTTTTTAGTAGTATCCCCCATTCATTTGTTATAAAGGATAACGTGACTGTAGGATAATTTAATTCAAGAAAAGTATAGCATCTAATGTTATTATAATCTTAGAATAAAAAGTATAAGGAGTTGTAGTAATGGCACATTTTAACTTTGATGTAGAATTTAGAACTAACGAAATAGGGCCATCTGGAAAACAAATTATCATCTTTGAGTTAGTGGCACGTATTAGTGATCCTGTTAGGGGAGAATTCTTATATCCCATGACCGCGAAATATACTGATGGAATGGTCTTACATGATATAGATACATTGAAAAGAGATTTCTCTCATGTTCAATTAAGAAGAAATTTAATTACAAGTATGAATGTATTTGTAAAATCACAAGTAGAATAAGTATTATTACTGAAAAACCCTACTCTAAATTGAAGTTTAAAGTAGGGTTTTGTTAAAAGTCTAAAGGAGCCAATTATGGCTCCTTTTCATTATACTATTTATGTTAATTTACTATCTCTCTAATTTTTTTGTTTTTGGAACAGTTATACATTTAGGTGATTTTAGAAAGAAAATAAGGAATAAATCTGCTTCCAAAAATATATTGAATAAAACTTTTTAATATCAAATAACGAAAGATAATTACATTTAATTTTCCATAAACATTTAAGTAAAGATAAATTTTCTAGATATATATTATAAGTTTGAACGTTAAGAAAAGAGATGATTGGCTGTATTTGAGAATTACGATGATGTTGTAAACGTAGAAGATTTAATGGAAATGTTAAACATTGGACGAAACAAAGCATACGAATTGTTACAATCAGGAAAAGTTAGATCATTTAAAGTTGGAAAATCGTATCGAATTCCTAAAGTATATATCCAGCAATATGTGCTTTCTAAATTACACATGAAAATGGAAGAGTACACGGGAAATAGTTATTAATTTTTCAAGCAGCGATGGAATTGTCGCTGCTTTTTTATTTGTATATTTAGGAGGATGAAGATAATGGCAGGCAGAACAGTAAAGAAAGATCAAAATACAAAGACATGGTATTTTATTTTAACACATGGAAAAAAAGAAGACGGCCAAACCAATACAATTTAAAAAGAGAGGATTTAAAACAAAGCAAGAAGTGCACAAAGCAATGTTAGAGTTAGAACAATCATAAACATTGGGAACATATATCCAGCCAAATAAAATTCTCTACAAAGAGTATTTGTTAGATCGATTTTTAGAAGATAAAATGACGAAGGTAAAGAAGCAAACTCTAAATACATATAGATGGATTGTTGAAAAACATATCGTTCCAGCAATAGGAGATGTGGAACTAACAAAACCTAATCCGATGATTATAAAAAGGCTATATAACAAGCTAACGAAAGAAAAGGTTTTATCGGATGAAAATATTCAAAAAGTACATGCGTTAATCAACGATTCATTGAAAATAGTTGAAAGATGGGGACTAATAGCTCGTAATCCTGCTGCTCTTGTAGGTCGGCCAAAGGCAGTTCTTGAAGTATGCCAAAAAGAATGGAAGATACTATATAGCTTTTTTACTAGCTTTAACAACAGGAATGAGACAGGGGGAAATACTGGGACTTCGTGGAAAAGATGTGGATTTTGAAAATAGATGTGTTCGTATTACTCAAACGCTTAGTAGTGATGGGAAAGACCTATTGCCTTATACAAAAACAAAATCAGGTTCACGAACAATTGATTTGCCTGAAAAAACGGTTACTGTCCCTAAAAAAGCATTGGCTATTTATAAGAGGCGAAAGAGAAGAAGCTAAAAGTTATAAAAATTTGGATTTAGTTGTGTGCACCGGATTAGGCACGCCTACACACAAAAGTAACATTCGTAGAGTTTTTAAATCTATTATTAAAAAGCAGAGGTAGCTAAAATTAGATTTCATGATATGAGACACACGCATGCTACACTGCTGCTGTTGCAAGGGGGAAATCCTAAAATTGTATCGGAACGGTTGGGGCATGATGATGTTAGGATTACATTGGATACATTTAGTCATCTTTTACCGAGTATGCAGAAGGAAACGGCTTTACAGTTTGGGAAGATGTTATTTGAGGAAGATAGTGAAATATAGATAAACAACCTGATTCCGAATAATTAATTGGAATCAGGTTGTTTATTTTTTTCTAGAATAGTTTGTATCATAGAACCCTATAGTTTTTAGGCTCCTCAAATAAAATTGGAACGACATTGGGCTATATAAGATGATAGTAAAATTAAGAAATAATTGTAAAAATATATTGACTGAGACAATATATTAAAGGTAAGATATAAATATATTGACTGAGACAATAAAGGTTGGGGGTGAGTTGTTGAATGGGTTAGAATATATTCTTGGTTTATACAATATGCAACATATCGAACTTGCTGAAAAACTTGGAATACGAAAACAGAATATAAACCTTTGGATAAAAGGGAAACAAAATATCCCTAAAAAGTACTTACCTGTCTTAGAAGAATTATTCGGATTAACTTCGGAGTATTTTATAAAAGAACTAAATGAAATTGAAAAACTAGAGATTCAAAAAGAAAAATTAAGGAGAGAGCTAAAACCTGTCATTAAAAGCCATGATATGCAGTTTATGATAGGGGATATTAACGATCTTGTAGAAGTTCCGGTTTACGATAAAGAAGAAATAAACGCTATGGAACGGGCGATTGAAAAAGCAAAGCTTGTTTCTAGATTTAAAGCTGCAATTGAAGTGGTGGATGAGACTCCTTATTTAGATACTTTTAAGCTAATTGTGGAGTTGCTTGAAAAGGCACAACATGAAGTTATTCTCCATAAAACAATTGAGGCGTTGGGACACTATCATGAAGTGTTACCAGATTGGATAAATAGTGAACCAGAGCAAGAAGAATTTGAAAGTGAAATATTTGAAGTCTTTGATGACCATAATTATTAAAGGAAATAATGAAAGCAATGGAGGAAGTAAGAATGACAACGACAGCAAATGTTGGTTTTGAAGAAACGTTATGGAAAGCTGCGGATAAATTAAGAGGTAGTATGGACTCAGGTGAATATAAGCATGTTGTATTAGGTTTAATTTTCTTAAAGTACATCTCTGATAAATTTGAGACAAAATATAACGAGCTTGTAGAAGAAGGAGATGGATTTGAAGAAGATCGTGATGAGTATACGGTTGAAAATATTTTCTGGGTACCAGTAACAGCACGTTGGGATTATGTTAAAGATCATGCAAAAGATGTGAAAATTGGTCAAATCATTGATGATGCCATGATTTTAATTGAAAAAGAAAACCTAGTATTAAAAGGGGTATTAGACAAACGTTACGCACGACCAGAGCTAGACAAACGTCGATTAGGAGAGTTAATTGACTTAATCTCTACTATTAAGCTGCACGGAAACGGTGAGAAAGATTTACTTGGTCGTGTATATGAATATTTCTTAGGTCAGTTTGCAAGTGCAGAAGGAAAAGGTGGGGGAGAGTTCTATACACCAACAAGCGTGGTTAAGACTCTAGTTGAAATGATTGAACCATTCCAAGGGCGTATTTATGATCCGGCTTGTGGAAGCGGTGGAATGTTTATTCAAAGTGAAAAGTTCGTAGAAGAACATCAAGGGAAAATAGAAAACCTATCTATTTATGGTCAAGAGCTAAACTCAACTACATGGAAGTTGTGTCGTATGAACTTAGCGATTCGCGGGCTTGAGGGGAATCTTGGCTCTCAACATGCGGATACGTTCCATGACGATTTACATCGTACATTAAAAGCAGATTACATCTTAGCAAACCCACCATTCAATATTAGTGACTGGGGTGGAAATAAATTAATAGATGATGTCCGCTGGAAATTTGGTACACCGCCAGAAGGAAATGCAAACTATGCATGGCTACAACACATGGTTTATCATCTTGCGCCAAATGGAGTAGCAGGAATTGTCCTTGCAAACGGTTCTTTAAGTTCTAACACTTCTAGTGAAGGTGAAATTCGTAAAAATTTAATTAATGCAGATTTAGTGGATGCAATTGTTGCTTTGCCAGATAAATTATTCTACTCAACAGGTATCCCGGTATGTTTATGGATTATGAACCGAAACAAAAAAGAACACGGCAAATTCCGAAATCGTGAAAATGAGATTTTATTTATTGACGCTCGTAACATGGGAACAATGGTTGACCGTCGCCATCGTGAGTTGAGCAGTGACGATATTAATAAAATTGCTGAAATGTACCACAACTGGCGCAATGAGGATGGGAACTATGAAGATGTGCAAGGTTTCTGCAAGGCTGCGGGTATTGAAGAAGTACGTGAGCATGAATATGTACTAACACCGGGACGTTATGTGGGGATTGAGGAAGCGGAAGATGATGGCGTACCGTTTGAAGAAAAAATGGAACAACTGACAAGTGAACTTGGGGATTTATTTACAAAATCACGTCACCTAGAAGATGAAATTCGTAAAAATCTAGGGGGAATTGGATATGAGTTCTAAATTAAATAATATGCAAGAGTGCTTAATTGAAGACCAGTGGGAAGAAGTTAAGTTAGTTGAAGTATGCGACCTCATATCTAGAGGAATTACACCTTCTTATACAGAAGAAGGTGGTATTGTAGTTATTAATCAAAAATGTATAAGAGATAATAGAGTTAAATTGGAGCTTGCGAGGTTAACTAATCCAGAAAAAAGAAAAGTACCTGAACAAAAATTATTAAGATCATATGATGTACTTATAAATTCAACAGGAGTAGGTACTTTAGGTAGGGTGGCTCAGATTAAAAATGTAAAAGAATCGATGACCGTCGATTCTCACGTTACAATAGTTAGAGCTAATGAAAGAGTATACCCTCAGTATTTGGGATACAACCTTTTTATGCAGCAGAGAAATATTGAGCATTTAGCTGAAGGGTCAACAGGTCAAACAGAATTGTCTAGAATTCGGCTGGGTGAAGCAATTAAGTTACTTTTACCACCTTTTCAAACTCAAAAAGTAATAGCAAACATCCTATCATCCCTTGATGAAAAGATTGAAACAAACAACCAAATCAATAAAAAACTAGAAGAAATGGCTCAAGCTATTTTTAAGCAATGGTTTGTTGATTTTGAATTCCCGAATGAAGATGGGAATCCGTATAAATCTAGCGGTGGAAAAATGCTTGAAAGTGAAATTGGAGTGATACCTGAGGGGTGGAAGATTGGATGTATTGGAGATTACGTTAAAGTGAAATCTGGATATGCATTTAAAAGTGCATGGTGGGAAGAAAGCGGTATACCAGTAATAAAGATAAAGGATATTGAAAATAACACACTTAATATCAAAGATATGTCTTATGTTTCTCCTGAAAAAGAAGTGTTGGCTAAGGATTTTTTAGTAGAGGGAGGAGATTTAGTAATTGCGATGACCGGTGCAACGATAGGGAAATTTGGTATTGTACCAAAGTTGGAAAATGCAATGCTAGTTAATCAGCGTGTGGGTAAATTTTTCTTAGGGGATAAGCCTTTTGTTAAACTAGGATTTATATATTGTGTGCTAAGACAGCAGAAAGTTTATGATGAAATAGTGAATCGTGGAAGTGGAAGTGCGCAGCCAAATATTAGCCCAACTGGAATTGAAACAATAAAAATCATATTACCATCAGTTCAAATTCTTGAAGAGTTTAATAGTTTAGTCACCGGTATTTTTGAGAAAATTACAGAAAATGAATATCAAAATGTTAAGTTAGGATCACTTCGGGATATATTACTACCGAAACTAATGTCGGGTGAGATTCGTGTACCGATAGAATAAATGGAAAGCTTAATAATGAAAGGAGAGAGACCTGTGAGTTCATTCAAAAATTTTACAGAGGATTTGTTGGAAGAAGCGGTCATTGAAATCCTTCAAGAGATGGATTATGAGTATGTGTTTGGTCCAGAAATTGGTCATGATGGGGAACGACCAGAGCGACGGGATTACTGCGAAGTCATTATTGAACAACGCCTTCGCGATGCACTTTATAAGTTGAATCGAGATTTACCTGATGAAGCATTAGAAGAAGCATATCGAAAAATTATTACGTTTAATAGTCCATCTTTAACGGAAAACAATAAACAATTTCACTCTCTTTTAGTAGAAGGAGTTGATGTAACCTTTCGAAAGAATGGCGAGATTAAAACTGAAAAAGCGATGATCATTAATTTTAAAGAATATTACCGAAATGATTTTTTAGCGGTTAATCAATTCACTATCATTGAAAGTGAAGAACGCAGACCAGATGTGCTTATTTTTGTAAATGGTCTTCCTATCGTTGTGGTGGAACTAAAATCTGCTTCGGATGAAAATGTCGGAATTGAAAATGCGTATAACCAAATTCAAACGTACAAACATGATATCCCATCATTATTCCATTACAACGCGTTTAATATCATCTCAGATGGTATTAATGCAAAAGCCGGTACGATTACATCCAATGAAGAGCGTTATATGAATTGGCGTAGTATTGATGGTATAAACGTTGAATCTCTAGACGTACCTCAGTATGAAGTTATGATTCGTGGCATGTTAGATCAGCAACGATTATTGGATATCATTCAAAATTTTATCTTATTCCAAGAATCAAAAGATCCAGAACATGATGGAGATGGAAATAAGATTGGAGATAAGAAAAGTATTATTAAAATTTTAGCTGCCTATCATCAATATTTTGCTGTCAAGAAAGCAGTAGATAGCACGAAATTAGCTACTGCTGAACAAGGTGATCGAAAAATCGGAGTTATTTGGCATACACAAGGTTCGGGTAAAAGTTATTCAATGGTATTTTATACTGCTTCTTTGGTGAAAGAATTAAATAATCCAACGATTGTTGTGATTACAGACCGTAATGACTTAGATGAACAACTTTATACGACCTTTGCAAAATCAGAAGATATTTTACGTCAAAGACCAAAACAGGCACATCTTCGCAAATTAACAGGTGAGCAAAAAAAACAACAAGCGAAAGATAACTCGAAAGAGCAGAACGGCTTATATGATTTATTAAATGATCGTGAATCTGGTGGGATTATATTCACCACTATTCAAAAATTCAAACCAGAAGACGGTGAGATGCCTGTTTTAACAGATCGTCGCAATGTCATTATTATTGCTGATGAAGCTCACCGAAGTCAGTATGGATTAGAAGCAAAAACAGATAGTAAGACTGGTGAGATAAAGTATGGTTATGCGAAGTATTTGCGTGATGCATTACCAAACGCTTCTTTTATTGGCTTTACAGGTACCCCTATTGAGATGGAAGATAAATCCACTCCTGCTGTTTTTGGTAATTATATTGATGTATATGATATGACAAGAGCGGTAGAAGATGAAGCAACGGTTAAAATTTACTATGAAAATCGTATTATTAAGCTAGAGACAGATGAAGCAGAATTGCAAAAAATAGATGATGAATTTGAAGAAATTACTGAAGGGCAAGAAGACAACGATCGTGAGAAGTATAAAACGAAATGGTCTCGTCTTGAAGCAATTGTAGGTTCTCCAAATCGTGTGAAAAAGCTAGCGCAAGATATTGTGGAACATTATGAAGAAAAATCGAAGACGATTACAGGTAAGGCAATGGTTGTCTGTATGAGTCGTAGAATTTGTGTAGATTTGTATGACGAGATTGTGAAGCTTCGTCCTGAATGGCACAGTGATGACCTTGAAAAAGGAATAATTAAAGTTGTTATGACTGGTAGTGCTGGTGATAATGAAAGGTTACAAAAGCACATTGGTGGGAAACAACGACGTGATACGTTAGCAAGACGTATGAAGGATACGAGCGACGAACTCAAAATTGTAATTGTTCGTGATATGTGGTTAACGGGCTTTGATGTACCATCGATGCACTCCATGTATATTGATAAACCAATGAAAGGTCACAATTTGATGCAAGCAATTGCACGTGTCAATCGTGTATTCAAAGATAAATCTGGTGGCGTTGTTGTTGACTATCTAGGGATTTTAGAAAGCTTGAAAAAAGCATTAAAGCAATATACAGATAGTGACAAAGAAAACACGGGTATTGATACAGATGCAGCGGTCGCTGTTATGCAAGAGAAATTAGAAGTGCTTCGTGGTATGTTCCATGGATTTGATTATTCATCTTATATGGGTACTTCTCAAGCGGCAAGAATTCGAGCTATTACAAGTGGAATGAACTTTGTACTAGGTCTAGAAGAAAAGCAACAAAAAGAATTTAAACAATTCGCCATAGAGGTAGCAAAAGCTCATTCTTTATGTGCCGCGACAGAAGAAGGGAGAGCTGCTGCCCTGGAAGTTAGTTATTTTAAAGCAGTAAAAGCAAGTCTAGCGAAACTAGATACAAAGAATCCACAAAAGAAATCGAAAAAAGAAATAGAAGCAAGAGTAAATCAAATGCTAGAACGGTCTATTATTTCTGAAGATGTGATTGACGTATTTGACAGCCTTGGAATGAAGCGACCAGAAATCTCCATTCTATCAGAAGAGTTTCTGGAAGAAGTGCGTCAACTGAAGCACAAAAACTTAGCTGTCGAAATGTTAAAAAAGCTACTTGAAGGTAACTTAAAAGCGATGGAGAAACGTAATCTCGTAAAGTCGGAGAAGTTCTCTGAAAAGCTAAAAAAAGCATTGAATAAATATCGCAATCAGGCCATTACAAATGCAGAAGTAATTGAAGAGCTTATCCGAATGGCGAAAGAAATCAAAGAAATGCGAGATAAAGAAAAAGACTTAGGCATGAATGATGATGAGGTTGCTTTCTATGATGCATTAACAGCTGATGAGGCCATTAAGGAATTCATGGATGATGAAACGCTAAAGAAAATTGCACATGAATTAACAAGTGCAATTAAGAACAACATAACTATTGACTGGAGTGTCAGAAAAAGCGCTCAAGCAGGGATGAGAAGAATCATTAAAAGGCTGTTAAAGAAATATGATTATCCACCAAATCAAGCAACAAATGCACTTGAAGTAGTGATGAGACAGGCAGAGCTTATGTGTGGAAATTCAGACCCTATTCATATAGGTCTAAAACATGTAGCAGAACAAAGCGGTGACTATGTATTATAAAGGGAGACATATCTATGGCAGATATAAAGTTTGAAATTAAAGAAAACGTAGGTGTTGTATCTCAATCACCTAAAGGTTGGACAAAAGAATTAAATCTTATTAGTTGGAATGGAAAAGAACCAAAGTATGATTTGCGTGATTGGGCGCCAGAACATGAAAAGATGGGTAAGGGCATTACATTGACGGTTGAGGAACTAAAGGCATTAAAAGACACTTTGAATAGTATGGAATTAAAGTAAAAGGGTATCTGAGGCACAGTCTTTAATAGTCTGTGCCTCTTTTTATTGATTTTAGATGAAGAATAATGATCTAACACTAATTTGAGTGGTTTTGATCTGAACTTTATAAATGTGATTTTATAAATTGGGCAGAAGAAAACTATGCGGATGTACTAGATGGCACGCACTGGTCTGTTCGAATTAAATATAATCTCCACTATGGAATTAAAAGGGATAGTAATGATTTTCCTGCGAAGTGGACAAAATTTTGTAAGGCAGTTGCGAAAGTAAGTGATCGTAAATTTCACCAGAAAAAGAGCCGTAAAAATGTCATCTATTATTTCCAGCGATGATTAACCGAACGACAACAACATGAGGAGAGTGGCAAAATGACAGTAGAAGTAAGTACAAGTATTGTAAGGGATTATTTTGAATCATTAGGCATCACAGGGACAAAAGAGGAAGAGCGTTTTTGGGAAGATGTACATGCTGCCGATCCAGTATTAGCAGAAAAAATGAATCTTCTCATCACAAACCGCTCTATTTCTAAGAATAATATGATTTATGAAGTGAAAAACGAAACATTACCGTTCAGTCTAGCGTTTGCTTCGTATACAGGAGACTTGCATCGGAACTACGGTGCATGGATAGCTGATAAAGATTTGAAACCGCAAAGAATCTTAGAAATTGGATGTGATAACGGCCTTCTTGCTTGTCTGTATGCACGCTTATATCCGAAAGCGGAGGTAGTGGGGATTGACCAATCGAGAGCAGGCATTGCTTGTGCAGAAGAGCTAGCAGCGCACCTTGGATTAGAAAATGTGACTTTCCATTGTGTTGACTTTACTGAGATTGGAAACATTTTCCCAACAGGACACTTCGATCTCATTACATCGGTACGCTGCTTCCATGAAATCATGGGTCCAACACCGATTCCGCAATATTGGAAACTAGAAGACTATTTGACAGAACAACCTACATTTGGACCAAAAGATTACTTGTCTCTCGTAACATCACTTTTAAGTGAAACTGGCTTGTATTTGTCATGTGAACGACTGGAAAATCCGGCGAATACAGGACAGTGGGCAAATATGTTGCAAGAAGCAGGGCTTTATATCCAATGGGATGAGAGTGATGTTATCAGCTTTCATGAGCTTGATGCCTTCAAAAAAGCGCCTGTGATTATCGCAACAAAATATGATACAGGCATGACTACAATGGAAGGGCTGGAACATCTGTATACACGAGAGAAGAATCTGTCTACGCTGCCTGGATATTCTCTCACTGGCGCAGCTGCAGAGTTTTTGTATAACCAATTTAAAAATACTGTATTTCAATCTGGTACAATTATCGATTTTACCAATCACTGGTATGTATTCCGTTTTGAGATTTGGGAAACGACCGATGTATTACTGGCGTATGGCTATGGCAACATGGGGCATCGTCACCTGGACATCCTACCAAAGGATGCGTGGAGAGAGGCAGAAGAAAAGAGAAACGAATTCTTATCACAATACGGAGATTATGGGGAAGTATATCACTATAGCAGTTTAGAAGATCGGCCGTTGTAAGGTGAAGAAAATTATTCGTCGCAATTCTTGATCTTTTTTCAGTGAAGAAAGTGATCGGCATAAGAGATGGATATATTTACCTTTCTGACTTAGAGGAACTATAAAGCAGAAAAGAAGATAAAAGAACGAATTTAATTCTGCTATCTTTTATAACAATATCAGGATTAAATGACAACGCATGTATTTCATAAAAATATAACAGGACACAATCGTTAACCGAAAAAACTTGTTATTGACCAAATCTTGACCAGTAGATAAAAAATTTACTCTTTAAAAAGTACATTGATTCGCTACATAAAGAAACCCCTTGAATATCAAGGGGTTTTTCATATGATCCTGACTGGGTTCGAACCAGCGACCTCCACCTTGTCAAGGTTTCACGCGATTATACGATAAATCATGACGTTAAATCAACCGCTAAATCATGCAATAAATCAACATTAAAGTTAAAACGTTCCTATTTCGTTACTACCTATTATAGCATTAGCGCCGCAATACTACAATAAGATATGCCGCCACCCTAACGATAAATAAGCCGACATAATTTTTCTATTTTATAATATGAATGTGTTAATATAAAATGTAATTAAGGATATTAATAATAAGGGGGAATTGAGTAATGGATACTATTGTCGAAACAGTTACAGAATATTTATCATTACCAAAAACAAATTATGCCATTCAAATTAATGGTCCTTGGGGAATAGGAAAAACATATTATGTTACTCAGGTGTTAAAAAATGAGATAGAAAAGATTGAGGTGAATAAAAAAGACACATATAAATTTATTTACATTTCATTGAATGGTTTAAAAAATGTTGATGAGATTGGTGAAAGTGTATTTCTTAATTCTATTAATAAGTCTGGAAGTTATACTTACATGATTGGCAGAGCTGGTTTAGAATTAGGTTCAAAATTCCCAGGATTTAAAGCTTTAGAAACAGTAGATAAAAAAATATCTAATATTACAAAACTTCGTAATCATTTAAAAAAGTGTGTGTTATGCTTTGATGACCTTGAGAGAATTGATAAATCTGTTACAATTCAACAAATATTGGGTTATGTAAATTCAGCGTACATTGAACATGAAAATATTAAGGTATTGTTTATTTCTAATGAAGAAAAATTACATGCGAAAGAGGAGTTTCATAAAATAAAAGAGAAAGTGATTGGAAGAACCATACAATATAATAAAGAGTTTAATGAAACTTTTCCTAATTTTATGAAAGCTAATTATGAAGAGAATAAGAACATTATTGAATTTTATGAGAAAAATAATGATATTATTTTGCAGATAATTAATTTTGTGAGGGATAAAATCAATTTAAGAACATTAAGGTTTGTATTTGATAGTTTATCTCAAGTTATGAATAAGTGTGATTTATTGAAAGAACAACATGAAGTAGTTCGTTTATGTATTTTCACAAATATTTTATTAATTTCGATTGATTATAAAGAAGGGGTATTACAGAATAAGGAAGAATTGGAGCCTCTATATGAACCAACTGCACTTGGTTTTTTACTAGCGTTTGAAAAAAAAGAAGATGGTGTAAAAGAAGAATATAAAAACATTTTTTGGAATAAATACTTAAAAAATAAAACAATAATAAGTGAATTTGTTCATGTTTACAGATCCATTTCAGAATATATATTAACAGGACACTTAAATGTGGAATTATTTAATAATGAAATAAAGAGAAAATATAATCAAGAAGAAGATCCAAAAGAAAAAGCCTTAAATATTGTTGAAAATTATATGGAATTTGAGCTGAATCAACTAGAGGAAAGTATAGAAGTAGTGATTCAGGGTCTCGAAAACGGAGATTATCATCCGTATAAGTACCCAAGGTTGTACTATTTACTAATTGAATTCAGTAAAAATAATTATATTAAAAGGGATTCGGGAGAATTATATGCAATTTGTAATAATGGATTAGATAAAGCTGTAGAATTATATGGACTAGAAGATGATGAGATTAGGTTTGAAAGGAATTTTCGTGTTGCGTTTGAAAATGAAAACTATGAAAAATTGGTTTCTAAAATAAAAGCTACAAGGATTGAGAAAATTAGAGAGAAAGAAGCAAGTGTATTGGACGGCTTTTTTAAATCTATAAAAGAAGGGGATATAGAGGATTTCCGTGTGTATAATACAAATATCATAAATGAAAATAATTTTTTTACAATCATAAATCAAGAACAAATCTGTAATGATATAGTGTCTTTTTCTAATAAAGGATTGGGTTTCTTTATGGGGTTCCTTCGTGAAAAATATTTGCGAATAAGCAATGCGAGAGATTTTTATAGTCATGAAATAGATGCAATAAATGATTTTATTAAAGTTATAAAGAGAACGTTAGAAGAAACATCTGTAGATGTTTTAAAAAGAGATATAATTTTAAAATTAATCGCGGTTTTAGAAGATGTTACAAAACATATTTCGAAGGAGTTAACAGAATGACAAAGGTTTATTTGTCAGATGTCATATCAACGCTGCAGCGGGAGGTGGCGGATAAGTTGGACGAGATATTTGGGATGAAGAGAGTGCGGAAGGATTGAATGGAAGGGAAATTACAAGGTTCATTACAGATAAGGAAAGTAAGAAAGTAAAAGCTAGTAATCTAGACGAAAAAAGCACCTAGTTTAGGTGCTTTAACAAAATAAAATACTTTAGTATTTCTAGTTATATTAGATGGTCACCTTACTCTTTGCTAAAGTATCAAGTCGTAAAAACTTTGAACCCGTTTTACTAGTTTGTATTTGTTCATAATGTTTTTTCGGTATTTTTACTTTTTCTACTAAATTAAATTGCATTAAAAACGGCGCAACTCGGTTATATAGGAATATCTCAAGCTCCTCTCTTCTTCGGAGATTCGTTAGCCCTATAGCCCAAAAATTGCTAAAGTTTTCAAAATAGTAATAGGCATCCATGTTTAGATTTTTTTCTTTAAATACCTTCCTAAGTTCTGAATTTTGAGGTAGCATTCTCTCGTTCTTTAAACAATTTTTTACTTCTTTATATGATACCCCATCAATTTCCATGCTTTTACTAGTCTGTTTTTCTAATTTACGTATTTTCGATTGTAATTTGATATGTTCATTTAATAACTTAGTATAATCATTTTGAAGTTTATCCGTATTTTTTAATTCTTTTCCAGAAACCCATCCAAATAGACTTTCATCTTTTTCGCAATCCTTTAAAGATTTTAGAACTGCGAGCCTAATATCTTTCAAATCAGAATAAAATTTAGATATATTACTTAGGACAACGTCTTTAAATTCTTGATACTTTATATAATTTTCCCTTTCGAAAACATTTGGACCATGTTTACTTAATTTTTCGTTCAATGCTAAGTTATGGGAAGTAACCACTTTTCAATCTTCAAAGCTAATCCACAAAATTTATTAATCTTCATCCAATTACTTCCTTCTTTTCTCCTCATATTCTATAATTAATTTATAAAATTAAATGGGGGTAATTTCCAATATGAAGCTTCAAATAGTGACCCAAAAAGCTACTCATTATGAACCGGATATTTCGTTGCTTGCTGAGAAAGAAGCTGGACGTCAAGAATTCATAAAACGTTTTCCATTAGAATCCTTAAGAAATCTAACCATAGAAGAATATGCAAATACTAAAACGAAAGATTGTTTTAACTACTGGCTTGAACAGAAAAATATCCTAGGTGGCATTGGTGGAGCCAATGCTGCTAAATTTGGTATTTATCTTGCTAAAACAGGTGAGTACTGTAAAGGTTACGGTAAACAAAAAGTGGTATTAAAAGATGAACAGTTACAAGAGGAATTTAGTGCTCTAAAAGAGGGGATTTGTGAAGCAATTCGACTTGCAAAGGAAGGCCGCATTTCTGAAATTGTTACATTAGATTTACCAATTTATAATATGGTACTACTAAAAATTTTAAATATTTATGTTCCAGAGAAATTTTTTAATATTTATTCACCACCAATTTTGATTGAGCTTGGAAAGGAATTACATATAAAAGATGAATTGCTTACCCCACAAAATGCAATTGAGTTGAATCATGAAGTGTTACAGGCTATTAAGAAAGAAAATGTTTTTTTAGATTGGTCTAATGAAAAGATTTCACGATTTATCTGGGAGACATTTTCAGAACGAGATAAATCGCTTGATAAGAATACAAACTATTGGCTAGCTGGACATACTTATGGAAAAGATCGTTCCATCCAAGATTATTTGTTGAAAAACAACTGTATAGCGATAGGCTTTTTACGTGAAGATTTATCCTCTCTTTTAGAAGAAGAAAATATTGAGGATATCATTGATGAGAAGGAAGAAACATCAGCAGGACAAAAAGCATTAAAGCAATTTTTAAAAATGAAAGAAGGGGACTTTGTTGCTTTAAAAACATCTTTTACTCGCAAGATTGATGGGAAGACAAGATCAGTGTTACGAGTTAGTGCTGTTGGAAAAATTACCAAAGATACTATTGATGGTTATGAATTCTCTGAGGAATACGGGCATCTACTTCCAGTTGAGTGGATTAATACTGAAGAGAGAGAGTTCATAGGATACGGAGGATATCGTAGTACATTAAATGAAGTGAAAAATAAGAATGTAATTAACTTAGTATTTATGCAGGGAAAGGGAATAAGTGATACGTCCCAAGTATTAAGTGAAGTATTAGATACAGATCCAAGAAACTATGTATTTTTTGGTCCACCTGGAACAGGGAAAACATATCAAATTGTTGAACGTGCTCTTGAATTAATCGATAAAAGAACATATGAGGAACTGAAGGCAGATGGAAGGGAAGCATTGCAACAAGAGTTTTCACGTTTAATTAAAGAAGGGAAAATTCATCTCGTGACGTTCCATCAGTCCTATGGATATGAAGATTTTATAGAAGGCTTGAAATCTGATGGAAAAGGGAATTTTGTGCCAACTGATGGTATTTTGAAAAAAGCAGCGCTTGAGGCTATGTATGAAGGAATTCAAAGTACAAGTCAGGACTTTTCGAATGAAGTTCGTTTTGAGCAACTTTATGATTACTTGGTTGAAAATGGTTTGAAGAATAATATTCAATTTGAATCAAAAACAGGAACGACAAGTTTCATTTCATACATTTCAGAGCAAAATAATATAGTTGTAACGAGTGAAGATGTAAAAACTAGTTCAATAGTTTCAAAGAATCGTTTACTAAGCTTGTATCGCTATGTTCAGGAGCATGATATTGATTGGAAGAATAATACTATGTTTGTTCGTGAGGCGATTGGTGGGTGTAATCAGACGAGATATTGGTCTGTACTAAATTGGATATTAGAAAAAATGGAAGATACAACAGAAGAAGAAAAAATTGAAGTTGAAGGAGAAGAGAAAAAGGCAATTATTCAAAAAGTGTTGCTGGAAAACGGTTCCTTTGATTATTCGAATGCGAAAAAACATGTTGTAATCATTGATGAAATGAACCGAGGTAATATTTCTAAGATTTTTGGTGAGCTGTTAACGTTACTGGAAGAGGATAAGCGTTTAACACAAAGTAATGAATTGATTGTTGAACTACCTTATTCAAAAGAGAAGTTTACGTTACCACCCAATCTATATGTAATTGGGACAATGAATACGGCAGACCGCTCCATAGCACTGCTTGATACAGCGTTACGCCGTCGCTTTGTATTTGAAGAAATTATGCCAAATACGGATCTTCTTGAATCGATTGGTGATGAAATTGATCTTGCTGAAATGCTTTCCGTTATTAATAGGCGGATTGAAGTGCTGTATGATCGCGATCATATGATTGGGCATGCGTATTTTATAAACGCGAAAACTGATAATGAAGTTATAGCTATTTTTCAAACAAAAATCATTCCACTATTACAAGAGTATTTTTATGATGATTGGGAAAAAATCGGTCTTGTTTTGGGCGGAATAGGGAGTTCAAAGGAAGATCAATATATTGTTTATAAAGAAGATGTTAATGTAAATGAACTGTTTAAACAAAAGCCATCTATTTATATTCCTGCACTATACCGAGTAAAACGAAAATTAACAGCACAAGAACTAATAGCGATTTATGAATAAGACAATTATAGTGCGTGAGGCGTATGACTGGATTACAGAAAATGACGTTACAGCAGAACAATTTGATGAGCTTATACGGTATATTGAAGAGAAATATCCAAATGACCAAGTGATTGATCAGAAGTACAAACGAATGCGCTTTATTAATTATGTTGGCGTGATACAATGTTCGGACGTACGGTATGAAATTATTCCAAAAATAAAACTTACACCTATTGACGATCGAAAGGCATTACTAGGAATGCTTTCGATTACAGGGTTTTTGCCAGTTTCATTTTATGAGGAAGTATTAAATGGTGAGGATAGAGGAGAACTGCTTACGGCATTTCTTGCTACATTTCTTACTCGTTTGCTGAGTGAACTCAGAAAAGGGACTTTTAAAACATACGAACGTCATGAAGAAAATTTAAATACACTGCGTGGCAAACTCGAGCTTAGTAAACACATTTATAAGAATGTATTTCAAAAAACAAAAGCATATTGTGAATTTGATGAATATACGGAAAATAACCCTCTAAACCAGCTATTTAAATGTGCATTGCTCATTGTAAAAAAGCATACAAAAATACATACTTTAAAACTTTATCTTGAGCGCTGTTTAGGCTACTTAGAACCTGTGGATGTAGTACATTTTACAGAGAAGGAAATAAAAAGCATTACATTTAACCGACAGAATGAACGTTTTCGTCAAGCTGCTTTATTTGCTAAGCTAATTGTTGAGCGAGCAACGATTTATAGTAAAGGGCGTGGAGCATCATCGTTCTCTTTCTTATTTCAAATGAATATGTTGTTTGAAAAATATATTGAAGTAGCACTACAAGAGGCTATTGGTAATAATAAAATAATCATTCAACATGCAGAGAAGAGGTTATTACGTAATAAGAAGAGTGGACGCCAGAATATTTTATTAAAACCGGATTTTGTGATTAATAATGTGATAATCATGGATACGAAGTGGAAAAGTGCAACAAATAATGGAAGAAGTAGTTATGTTCAGAGTGACATTTATCAAATGTATGCGTATGTCACGGCTTATAAGGAAGTTAAAAGGTGCATATTGCTGTATCCTAAACAGGAGATAGAAGCTGTTCATCCTGTGTGGGAAGTTATTGATACTGAAAAAACTATCGAAATGTGTACGATAAGAATTGATGAATTTTCCGAGACTGTGCGAGAATTAAAAGAAATTCTACAAAAACAAGTTAAATAATTTTGTAAAGACACTCAATTGAATATGGGTGTCTTTTAATATAGAAATCAAATCTCCTCTGGAAAAGTATGAATATTTAGTTTGTTTTAATTGAAATAGAAATGAACTTATTATATAATAAGTTCAAGAAAATTTTTCCTTTTTAATCATTCCTAAATAACCACAAACCTTTCGGGTTTACGATTCATTACAAGGAAGTGTATAAAACATATACGCTAATTTGTAATATGAATGTATTCCTGGAAGGTTTTTTTGCGTTGTAGGAATAGGACAAGTAATCAACTAACAAGGATGTGATAGATTATCTTAAATTATTAAGAATTGTAGTGGGGAAATAAGAATTTTGAATTTCAAAATACAAAAGAAGTTGAAAAAAGATGAGAGGAGCAGTCTCGTCTTTTTTATTTCGAAAGGAGAAGGACATGGGTAAGAAAATTATGGTTCAATCTGTAAAGCTGGTAAAAGACAGTAATCGTATTTATGATATTGAGAAAAAGAAAATCACTTGTCCAGCGGATGCTGTACGCTTTGCACAGATTATATTCGATATAGAATCAAGACCGAATGAAATTTTTGGTGTATTTAACTTAAATACAAAGAATGAAATTATTGGATGTAGCATTGTGTTTGAAGGAACTGTCGATTCATCGTTAGTCCATCCACGCGAGACGTTCCGCACAGCAATATTAAACAATGCATCTTCAATCATATGTTTTCATAACCATCCATCAGGACATAGTATGGAGTCTCATGAAGATGTTGAAGTAACTAAGAGATTAAAGAAGTGTGGAAACATTATTGGTATACCTCTTTTAGATCATGTCATCATTGGAGATAATAGTTATGTAAGTTTATTGAAAAAGGGGATTATCTAATACAAAGCAATAAGCTAACTATTTTTAAGGGTGTGTATGGAGGAATAGGAAGATTCTAAAGCGTTTATTCGCATAGATCTTCTTATTCTTTTTTATTTGTAAGGTTGATTTATAAATATATTCATAATATGTGATTCGTGGAAATGGACAGATTAAAAGGTCAGAAATATAGGATAAGAAAAAAGGATCTATGCCTAATAAACTAACAAGATAGCTCTAACCTAAAGCGAGCAAAATTAGCTTAAAGGCTTTTGATATGAAGGAAAAAGAAGTAGTAAGCTGCTCAAGTGATAGAAAAGTAGTAGAAGAAAATCCAATAGCATTCAACGAGCAAACTTTGGAGTTAGTAAACCATTTGTGGCTGAAGGGAATAATGCGGGGATTGAAGATTTGAATGTACAATTTGTTCTCAAAGCAATGGAAATAGCTTTAGAAAAGAATGCGCCTAAGGTGAACGTAAACGTTTAGAACAAGTATTAGTTAAATATCGAAAAGAATCTTAAGTCAAATGGAATTTTCCCCCTTAAAAGAGCTGTTCCATTGTTATACATAAGAATCCATCTTGAATATCAAGGAGGGGACGGTATAATCTCGTTTGGGTTCGAACCAGCGACCGCAACCTTATTAAGATGGCGGTCTTTTTGATATATTAATCTTCCTTCTGTATTATAAATTCCCAAAACTTCTTTAATTCCTCTCGCTTTTGAGGAGTCGCATTCTTTATATCTTCAAACCATTGATAAAGCTCAGGATCTTGTATGTCTGTAACTTGTCTCATTTCAGTTGTACCGAGGAGGTAATCAATTGATACTTCAAAGAAAGTCGCTAATTTTATCAATGTATTATAATCAGGTTCTCGATTTCCTTGTTCATACATTGCATATGTAGTTCGAGCAATCCCTAGTTGATTTGCCATGTCTTCTTGACGCAGTTTGCGTTCTTTTCGAAGAGTGTGTAGTCTAGTGCCAAACATATGCTACCTCCTTTTAGGTGTTTTCTATATCAATTATAACGTCACAATATGTAATATTTAACAAAGTACACGAAATGTGTAAAAAACATTGATTTCATACTTATCATTGTGTAATATAATTATTAATTACACATTTTGTGACAATGAAAGGGGAAATAATGAGGTTTTGGTTATTAGAAAAACGTAAAAATAAAGAGAAAACACAAGATTGTATTGCATATAAGGCAAGAATATCTAGAAGTATGTATGCAATGATTGAAAGTGGTGAAAGAAATCCAAGTGTTCCTGTCGCAAAGAATATAGCTAAGGTACTAAATTTTGATTGGACTCTTTTTTTTGAAGATTAGTGTCACGATACGTGTAATTTCGAGAGGGAGAATTTAATTTCTATATTGTTTTCCTAAAACGAAATAAATTATTACTTATTTTTAAAAAAATATTAGAGAAGGGGAGTGTTTAATATGAACATGAAAACATTTGAAATGCGTGAAAAACGTTTAGCAGAACTACTAGGTGCAAAAGTACTATGGGAATTTATCAGTGCCGTCACAGAGGAAATTGAAAAGCAGGAATTAGAGTCTACACCAGGTTTGTTAGAAGATCTATTCATACATGTGAAAGAAACCATTCAAATTCAAAATATGAATCAACGCATAACAAAAACCCCTGTAAAAACAGAGGCTGGTAGTATAGATAAAGAGACATTATATATAGAAGCATATGTAGAATTAATTAATCATAAGTTTGTTATTTCTGAATTAGCTGTAGAGCTTTCATCTGTTCTAAAAGAATTAAGTTGTTTTGTTCAATCATCTTTGCCACAGCTTCAAAGTGAGCTTGATTCTCAAGAACCTCAATCTGCTTCTCTTTAGGGAGTGATTGAAGTATTTCTTTTATTTCTTTACACTCGTATATGTTATTCTCCGAGTCTTCGATTAATTTATTGCGACGATTGGTGTATTCAAGTGCACCTAAAGTCGCTAATGCGCGAGGATCTAATCCTAGAATTTCCATGTATTCCTCTCCTTTCCTATACAATAATTCGATAGGGGGAAGGAGATTCCTTTAATAATTTGGTAGAGTTTTTATAGTTATATAACATATTTTTTATTAGTCAGAATTTTATTTAACAGGAATACTCTAGAATTAGACTTAAAATGTTTACCTTCGTCTAAATACAAGTTATACACACATATATTGATCTTATAAAGGTATATATTACACATAATATTATGTTAAAGGTGGCGAATTGTATCATGAAAGATTTTGTTCTCGAAAAAGAAAACATTATTCGTAAATATGGTGAATGGACCGCTTATGATATTAAATTAACGGATACTCTATATACAAGAGATATTCGACAACCAAATCCTGCGTTAAAAAAAATTGTGACAATGATTCAAGATATCACACAATGTGATTTTAAAAATCTTCGAATCTTAGATTTAGCTTGTTTAGAGGGGCATTACGCTATTGAGTTTGCTATGCAAGGAGCAACTGTTGTAGGGATAGAAGGAAGAGAATCAAACGTACAAAAAGCTATATTCGCTAAAGATTTATTAAGGTTGGAAAACTTAACCTTTTATCAAGATGATGTAAGAAATTTAAGTGCTGAAAAATATGGTCAATTTGATATTGTTTTATGCTCTGGTATTTTATATCATTTAGATTGCTCAGATGTATTCCCTTTTTTAGAAAAAGTGTATGAAGTATGCAAAAGGTTTGTAATAATTGATACTCATATCACTCATACTCCCAATGTATCAGTACTTTATAAAAATTATGAATATAAGGGGCACACAATGCTAGAACACTCTGCTAATTCATCAATAGAAGAACGTTTAAAATCAAAATGGGCATCATTAGATAACATTACTAGTTTTTGGATGACAAAATCCTCTCTATACAATTTTTTAACGCGAACAGGTTTCTCTTCTATAAATGAATCCAGAAGTTTAGTTCAAGAAGATAGGGTTACTGTTGTAGCTTTTAAGAAATATCCTATAGAAATTAAAAGCTCTCCTGAAACAGAAAAATACATTGAACCCGATTATTTAGAATGCTAAAAATAACACGTTTAAGTTCACTATCCTAATCACTCTGTATGAGGTTGCACTATATGCCTCTCAAGCTAAAATCTTAAAGTATCCCTAAACAAAATTATCAATTTTTAAAAGCTATTTATATAAATGCAACTTGTTGTTTCCGTTTTGATGGCACTATAAAGTTTTAGCTTTATAGTGATGGGATAGCACCGCACCGCTATCAACTTAAAGAAATACTTCCGAAAACAAAAAATGAAAAGAATAATAAAAAAGCTTATCATTAGGTGTTAAAGGATAAGCTTTTTTATTTAGCGTTCGATAGAACTCTTTACTTAGGAATTCCCCACTTCAAACAGTCCGCTAGGACGTTAAGTGGCGGGTAGTTCACCTCATCTCATATTACGTTAGTTTAAGTATTGTGAGTAAAAGAATAGAAATAGAAAAATTAATGTTTTGCTAAATAATCTATTAAAGAAACTTAAGGGAATAACAAGTTCTCCTCTTGTAAGGATTTTAAGTTTATCCTTATTTAGTCCTATTATTAATTCTTTTAATGTTTGGAAATTTATTTTATTAACGAAAGACCAACTTGGCACAGCTTTTGTATCTGAACCTATTTTGAAAATGATATGAATACTATGTGCATGAAAACCGCTTATTATTAAAATAAGCATAAACCCTAAAATAATGAACCAAGTCATTTTTCAACATCTCCTTTCAGTATTTAATATTAAGATATTAAAACTGTTGAGAAAGTGTGCTGTTGTCCATGAAAAATATTGAGAATTTGTTGAGGAAATGTTGAGAATGTTGCAATGCGATTGATTGTAGGGGAGTTAGAGTTAATAATGCTTGTCAGATTATATGCGTGAAAAAAGGAAATAGGAAAGAGAACAGTTGCGTAGACTGTTCTCTTAAAGAGCGGAAGTGCTGAACATTTTCAATGACAATGATTCAACCATTCCGTTAATAGTATGTGCAAATATTTATAATTCATACAAGCAAGGCAGCTATAAAAAATAGCCGCCTTGCCACAGGAAGAATTCAAAAAAAGAGAGATTTATTATGGATACTGATTGGCTGGTACCAATTTATTTATATTATTAGTAAGGATTAAATAAAATATTCAAAAGTTAAAATCTCAATTCATCGTAGGATTGTTCACAGTTAATAAAGTTTTTCAAAAAGTGGTATTAATTGGAATTTAAACTCTTTATCCTGTATGATGAAAATATAGATATTCTAATATCCTTATAGTTAATAAAGGGAGAATACAGGAGGAGTTGTCATGAAAAATATAAAAACGGCTATGACAATGGTACAATCACATCTTAATGAAAATGAGATTATTGAAAATAGTCTATATGGAATGTTTCAATATCAAGTATTTGGTATGGGTAGTCAAAGAAAAGGGATATTGGTCGCTACAAATGAACGTATGTGTTTTTATACAAAATATTTAGGGAGTGAAACGTTTAAAGTATTTAATTATGCCAAAATTAATTCAATAGATGTAGAAAAAGGATTATTAACAGGAAAGAAAATCATTTTTTTTCATGATGGCGAACGTGAAGTGATGAATTTAATTGAGGAAGGTGACCTGGAGAGGTTTGCAGTATTTGTAAAAGAAAAAATTATGAACTTGAAATAAAGAAGTTTGTTTTTTAAATTTGCGCCTCAAATTAAACAATATTATTATTTGCTAAAATCGAAAACATTAAAACAAAAAACGAATTTTAAATGACTTTAATAACCTCCTATCATACTGTTTGATGGGAGGTTATTTCCTATTTAAAGATAAAATTAAAGAGTTTTATTATCCTTATACAAGCATGGATGACATGCAAAGTAAAAAGAGCACTTTTTAAAAGTGCTCTTTCTAAGGTGTGTATTAGGACTTGAAAGAGGCATCAATGACAATTTAGAAGGAGATATCTCTATACAACATATGGAGGTACTATGGAAGGGTGACGATAAAACTGAAGTAATAGTTGAACTTGAAAGACACTGAAGAGAGTTGATAAATGGTCAAATTGACATATCTAGAACTGTTGGATGGTTTACAAGTATGTACCCTGCATATTTTAAGGTGGATCATGAGGAGATATAGGATAAAATTAAATCATTAAAGGAACAACTTAGAAACATACCTAATAAAGGATTTAATTATAGCATTCTTAAGTTTTTAAATAGGGAATTTAAAGAACAAGAAGTCAAGTATATAAGATTCAATTATCTTGGAGGTTTTGATAATATAATTGATAAGAACCAATTAAATCTAAACAACATTGAATTTGCGTTAGATAGTGACAAGAATAATTCATTGACAGCACTAATGGATTTAGAGGCTATGGTGGTAAATGGTGCACTAAAGATAAATATTATCTACAGTAAAAATAGATTTAAAGATGAAACAATCCAAAGGTTTATTGAAAGTTATGTGAATACTTTGAAGGTAATTTTAGATAAGTGCATAGAAAAGGATTTCAAGGGATTCACCCCATCGGATTTTGATGCTGTAGAAATTTCACAAGAAGATTTAGATGCATTGTTTAATTAGAAGTTACGCAAGGGGTATATTATTATGAAAAAATTAAGAGAATTGTTAGTTATACTTAGTGTTTTTCTCAGTATAGTTGTATTACCACTTAAGGGATATGCATTAGACAATGAGGTTGAACAGATAAATTTATTAACAAATGATACAAAACTAAAAATAGAAAAGTTTATAGAAGAAAATATGGATAAAGGTAAGGTTCCAGGACTAGCAGTTACCTTAGTTAAAGGCGATAAGACTGTGTATCAAAAAGGATTCGGATATTCAGATATAGATGCTAAAAAGCCAGTTACTTCTAAATCCTTGTTTGAAATAGGATCTAATAGTAAAGCAGTTACTGCTTTAGGAATTTTTAATTTAGAAAAAAGTGGACAAATTAAACTTGAAGATGAAGTAACTAAATATATACCATGGTTAAAAGTTAAATATAAAGGTAAGGAAGCTTCAATAACTATAGAACAATTATTACATCAAACAAGTGGTATACCTTTTAAAACGATAGATAAGATACCAGTTTCTAATGAAGATAATGCACTTGAAGAAACAGTTAAAACCTTAATTAATATAGAATTAGATAGTGAACCAGGTAGGGATTTCCAGTATGCAACTATAAATTATGATGTTTTAGGGTTGGTTATTGAAAAAGTGACAGGGAAATCTTATGAAGGCTATATTGAAGAAAATGTCTTAAAGCCATTGGGTTTACATAATACTTATCTTTATAAAAATGAGATTGTTAATGAATATATCGCTAAAGGGTATAAACTCGAATTCTTAAAAAATGATGTATATGATGCACCTGTGTATAGAGGGAATAAGCCGGCTGGGTATATTATCTCCAGTGCTGAAGATATGGCTAAGTGGCTTAAGATTCAGCTGGGCACTTTAAATGATTTGAAATTTGATAAAGACATAGTTGGAAAATCTCAAGAGGCTAATCGTACAGTTAGACCATTAAGTGATGGATCATTCTATGCTAGTGGTTGGTTCATTTATCCAAAGAGTGAAAATCAAATTTCACATGCCGGGAATAATCCTAACTATTCTTCATTTATAGTATTTAATCCTAAGGATAAAGTCGGGGTTGCAGTACTAAGTAATACGAACTCACAATATGTAGAACTTATAGGTCAAGGTATTAATAAGATTTTAGAAGAGGGCACTTATAATAAAAATATAATAGATTTAAATAAAGGCGCAGATACAATAGCTAGTGTAATTATATGCATTTCAATTTTAATAGTTTTAAGTATATTATTTTTCACATTAAAAGCATTATTAAATAAACAAAGGCATTTAAATACATATGGAAAAAAGAGTTTATTAAAGCTTGTTTTTTCTTTTCTGTTCATGCTGGGAATAAGTTACTGTATATATTTAATTCCATATATCCTGTATAGAGGAGTATCCTGGGAATTTGTTTTTGTATGGCTTCCTAATAGTGTTGAAGTTGCACTTTATTTTGTATTTACCAGTGTATGGTTAGTGTATATATACTTAGTATTTATAAGCTTTTTCAAAAAAGAAAACGATAAGGGAATATTTTTGTTATCTATAAAGCGTTATTAGTGGTTGTGGTAATGCGCTTATAATTTTCACTATTAATATGACTGTAACAAGTAATAATGCGTTAAAGATTAAGCTGTTAATGTATTTCGTTTTAGGAATTATTCTTTATGTCTATGGGCAAAAGGTTATGAGGGGAAATTAATAGATTTAACCAATGAAATAGTATATTCAAAAAGAATGGAAATTGTAAAAAATCACTGGAATCTTCTTATAGCAAGTTTGAAGAAATTGAAAAGGGAAGAATTCAGTTCATTATATGAAAGATTATAAAGAACTAGAAGAAATAAGAAAATTAATTGATGTTGGAGGGCCTACTATGTGTCATAGTGCCAGAAAAGCATTTTTAAGTACGGCTTTAATACATCGCCATCTGACTATAAAGAAGTAATTAATGAGCTTATCGATTATGGAGGTAGAGTATCTCTTAGATTAAGATTAGAACTTGCTAAAAAAGTTTCATCAGTTATTACCTCATATATGATTTCCGTAGATGAAACTATGAATAATATTGAACTTGAAGACCTGTTTAAAGCCTATGATATAATGGAGTGATTAGGGAATTTTAAAAAATGAATGTGTGATTAAACATTCAGGACTGACACATAAAAAATAAATTAAATCCGTTAAATAGTCTATCTCCTTAGTTAATAGACTATTTAAAATTCATTTTAAAAGAATATGATAAAAAAAAGAATTATCGAGTCCAGATATGGAATACCGCTTTTAGGAAATGTACCTTAAGAGATACTAAAAAAGTTATATATTAAATTGGTATTATTTTTTTGTGAGAAAGGGCGAAAATAAATTCAAAATTGATAAGTTATTAACTAGAAAATAGGGGGAGTTTAATGAGAAAAATAGTATTATACAGTGATCAAGTACAAGAAGATAGAAAATTGGATTATGAACTTTTAAGGTTATTAAATAAAGAAAATCCTTCAATAGCATATCTTCGAGCAACTTCAGATGTAACAGGAAAATATTTTAACTATGTAGTTAAATACTATAGATATTTAGGAATTAATAATGTGAAATATTTTGATTTAGACAAAGAATACGATGAAAGAAAGGTTAATGACATATTTAATTATGATGGAATACATCTTTCTGGTGGAAATACATTCCGCTTTTTATATTCCTTAAGAAAAAGAAATTTATTGCATTCATTAAAATCATATTTGCAAAATGGTGGGGTTTTGATTGGTGTTAGTGCTGGTAGTATAATAACAACTAAAAGTATTGATACAGCCCAATTTTTAGACGAGGATATTATAGGACTAGAGGATAGAAAGTCCCTAGGTATTGTAGATTTTGATTTTATGCCTCATTGGAGTGAGGAACAAAGTGGGAAATATTTAGATTTATTAAAAGATTATTCTAAGTTGAAAAATAGGGAGATTTATGCTTGTAAAGATGGTGATGGGATAGTTATTGAGGGAGAAGAGATTAAATTGATTGGTGATATTTTGAAAATCTAATTTAGTTTCAATTTATATTAACAAATAAGAAATTTTTTTCGGTTTCCCCTAAGTGATCATGTATAAAACCATCTCCTTTATGTTTATAAATTGAGGAACAATTATGTTGAAACTATAGAAAAAGAGTCCTGTTAATGGAGTGACCCCTGTCAAGTAGACAGTATTTAAAAAGCGCAACTAAGCAACCTGAGTTCTATATTTATATGGAC
>NZ_JBBBBL010000017.1:0-123024 GCF_037120585.1 Bacillus sp. CCNWLW194
AGTCCATATAAATATAGAACTCAGGTTGCTTAGTTGCGCTTTTTAAATACTGTCTACTTGACAGGGGTCACTCCATAAATTTGTGCTCTTTTTTATTTTGAAGGAATAAAGAAAACAGATATAGCTGCGAGAAGACCTGCGAATGAGAATAAGTAAAAATTCCATGCTAAGTCATATTGCATTGTCATAATAATACCGACAAGGATAGGACCAGCAATCGCACCAACTCGGCCAAGTCCAAGTCCCCAGCCTAAGGAAGTAGCTCGGATATGGGATGGGAAGTATTGTGTTACATATGCATTTAATATTTGAGTAATACCGACTGATCCAATGCCAGCAAGACCAATTAAAAGATAAATGATTGTAACAGATGGTTGAATTGTTAATAGTCCGATACAGATAGCTGCCATAAGATAGGAGATGCTAATAACAATTTTGGCTCCTATACGATCCGCGATTGCTCCAGCAAACAATGCACCGATAGCGGCAGTAATATTTAGCATAAGTAGAAATGATAAACTAGATCCAAGAGGGTATCCTGCTTGGCGCATCATCTGCGGTAACCAAGTATTTAAACCATATATCAAAAACATTCCCATTATATAAGTAATCCAAAAAAGCAGCGTTGCTTTTATGTATTCTTTTGAGAATAAGGTAAGAAATCCATTTTTCTTTCGTATATTAGATGGGGCTTCATGAGTTTCATCTTTTGCATAGAATTCAATTTTAAAGCGATTAAGAATTTGGTCCACTTCTTCTTGGCGATTACGTGATAATAAAAATTGAATGGATTCGGGTAAATAACGAACAATGAATGGAATGAGGAGTAGTGGAATCATTCCGATGCCAAACATAATCCTCCATCCGAAATCTTCTAACATAAACATAGACAAAATAGCACCTAACACGATACCTAAAGGATAGCCAGTAAACATAAGAGCATAAATAAAAGATTGTCGCTTTTTTGGTGAATATTCAACAGTAAGTGCTGAAGCTGTTGGAATAACACCGCCTAATCCAATTCCACCGATAAATCGCCATAGCCCAAATAATTCAGGAGAAGGAGCAATAGCAGCTAGGCCCATTGTGATAGAAAAAAGTGCTAAACAGCATATGAGTGTCCATTTTCGTCCAATTAGATCTGTAATGGTTCCAACTAGAATAGCGCCAATAAACATCCCAAACAAAGCGTAGCTGGCGATTGTACCAGCGTGTGCCGGTGAAAGTGCCCAGCTCTTGTCTTCCAGGAGCTTTGGCAGAACGGCGCCGTAAATACCTAAATCATATCCATCAGCTAGAATGGCTAACCAACAAATAAAAACAACAAGTTTTGTGATAGAGCTTGAAAAGATAGTTGCTGTGGATTCTGGATGAGGTGGAGCAGAAGGTTGCATAGTATTCACCCCTTTTATTTGTAGATGAATATATTATTTTATTTTGTGTTAATATTTTCCTTCTTGTGTCGGAATTTATCTGAAAAGGTTTTATAACAAATAAAGAAGTTCAACAGGAACTCTGTTGAACTTCTTTATTTACTCGTTATCAACTCGCTTTAACGGTTGATCTGCTGGCCCTTCAATAACATCTCCCTCAATTGAAAATCGGGAACCGTGGCAAGGACAGTCCCAAGTGCAATCACCATTATTCCATTCAACTTCGCAGCCGAGATGTGTACAAGTTGTATCAACAATATGTAATTTTCCATCTTTGTCCTTATAAGCACCTGCTCGTTTCCCGTTAACATGTACAACAGATCCTTCACCAACTTCGAGATCTTCTGGCTTACGTAATGCGGTTTCAATCTTTCCTTCAATTAAATGTTTCGCAACATCAATGTTCTGAGAAAGGAACGTTTTTATATCTGGATTTGCATGGAAGCGTGATGGTGCATACAGCTCTTTATAGGGACTGTGGACTTTTAGAATGGAATCCTTTAGTAAATGAGCGGCAGCAGTCCCGGTTGTCATTCCCCATTTACGATATCCAGTTGCAACAAATATATTTGGATTTCTTTCGTTAATATGCCCGATATAAGGAAGCTTATCTAGCGTGATTAAATCTTGTGCTGACCATCTATAAGGAACTTCGTCTACTCCAAAAGTTGCTTCCGCAAAAGAATACAGTGCTTCGTAATGAAGCATTGTGTTTATTCCTTGTCCTGTTTTATGACTTTCTCCGCCAATTAAAATTAATTGTTCTCCATTGTTTGTTGTATAGCGTAGGGAACGTTTTGGATCATCAATACTTAAGTACATGCCACCTGGATAATCCGTTTTTGCTTTAATTGCAAGAGCATAAGAGCGTTCAGCATACATGCGCGTAAAGAAAAAGCTATTAGCATCATAAAAAGGAAAATGTGAACAAGAGACAACATATTCACAAGTGATACGATGCCCCTCCTTTGTAATGACTTGTGGAGAATCTCCTTTTTCCACATCCATAGCTGTTGTTTGTTCGTAAACTTTTCCGCCCATCTCCACAAACTTTTCTAGAAGTGTTTTCAAATAAAGAAGGGGATGGAATTGTGCTTGATTTTTCATGACAAGTGCAGATTGCACTGGAATCGGAATCGATAGAGATTGAACATAGTCACAAGGTATATTTAATTTTTGATAGGCTTCATATTCTTTCGATAAATTTCTTAATCCATTATCGGTAGTTGTATATAAATATGAATCTTCATTTGAGAAATTACAGTCGATTTTATATGTTTGCACAGTTTCATTTATGAATTGTAGAGCATGATTATTTGATTCATAGTAAAGCCCGGCCTTTTCCACACCGAAATGATTTATTAATTCATCATAAATAAGATCATGTTGTGCTGTTACCTTTGCTGTTGTATGCCCAGTTGTTCCATTTAAAATAAGGCCAGAATCAATTAACACAACATCGATGCCTTCTTTTGCAAGTAAATAGGCAGTAGTAATACCTGTAATACCAGCACCGATAACAGCAACTTTCGTCTTTATATTTTCGGATAAACGAGGGAAAGTAGGGAACTGAGTAGATTCAATCCAATAAGATAGTGGCAATTGTGGAAATGTATCACTTGTCATTGTGGAAACCTCCTGATTTTAGAACAATTTTCCTTTTAATATTTCCATATTATATGAAATTCATGTGTGCTTTTTTAGAAGGAGCCTATTTTTATTAAAAGAAAGATAAAATTATTTTAATATAATTATTAAGTGTTGTCGGTATGAAGAGGTAGAAGTTGTGTAAAGCTAGGTTTAGGTGAGTGTATTTGTTGTTTACACCGAGAGTTCTTGAATAAGATAGAGTCTGTAGTATGTCCGCGTATGTATATGCATAATGGATAAAACCTTATAAAATCTATGTTTTTTCTTTAGTGAAATAAAGTATAATTATAAAAGTATAACCAACTTTTATTACTAGGTCATAAAAGTTGTTGACAATATAGAAATTCTATTGATATGATTCATCATGTGGAAAGGTTGATAGAGAGTAAAAAGAGAAATGTTTTTCATTGATAATAAAAGCGAAAAATAAGTGACGATAGAGTGAGTATATTTTCCTTATAATAGATGCTTTTTTTAATCACCTAGTAAAATCAATCTGGAAGCAAGAATTGATATATGTAAGTTGCGCAAGGCGCGGCATAAGAAAGGGGCAAAAGGATGAAGGAGCTTCATACGTTTGGGTGGTATGCAGCACGTGTATCACCACATTTGCCGAAAAAAGCATTTAAACCAGTTCCTACTCGTTTGTTTGGTGGACTGGCTTATTTGCTTGTGGCATTGGCGGGGTTAATAGCGATTGGTGTATTTGAATTGAATGTGTGGGCAAATCTAGGAATTGCGATTGTTCTTGGATTATGTTTTGCTTCACTTGGGTTTTTAGGGCATGAAATTTTACATGGAACTGTTGTGAGAAAGGCGTGGCTTCGTGATTTCTTAGGAGCGATTGCATTTATGCCGTTATCAACAGGTCCTAAACTTTGGAGAAAGTGGCATAATGCAACGCATCACGTTCATACACAACATGAAGAGAATGATCCAGATGCATGGCCGACACTTGAGAAGCTTAAGAAGAGTAAGTTTTTGAGCTGGGTATATCGTATGCCTCTTCATGTACGTTCATTCTTTAGTTTTCTGTCACTAACAATTCAATTTACATTGCATTCGACTCGAATGTTCTTTCATTTCATAAAAGAATTTAAGTCATCCAATCAAAAATCTGTATGGCTTCAACTTCTTTTGCCTTGGACAGTTTGGATTAGTTTATTGTTTATTATGGGACCTGGAAAATGGTTATTTGCATATGTGATTCCGTTGTTAATTGCTAACTTTATTGTAATGGCATATATCGCAACAAATCACCGCTTAAATCCAATTGTGCCAGTAAATGATCCGTTAGCAAACTGTTTATCAGTAACAGTGCCGCGCTGGGTAGACGTTTTACATTTCAATTTCTCATATCATACAGAACATCATTTGTTCCCTGCTATGAGTTCTAAATACTATCCGTTAGTAAAAGAGAAAATTAAAGAAATGTGGCCGGAACGCTATCATGAGATGCCAATGACAAAAGCTTTGGCAGCACTATGGAATACACCACGTGTGTATTATCAAGGAAGTGAATTAGTGGATCCGCATAGAGAGCATTTCTATGGTTCTTTAGGAAATGGACTAGATCCTCATAATATTTCATATCGCGAGGAACATATAGAGGAAGAAGAGAGCATTAAAAAAGCAAATCAATAAAAATTAATATATTTTTGCAATGAAAAAGCAAGCCATCTCTGGCTTGCTTTTTCTTATAAAGAGACTTCTTTTTTATTCTTTGCACTAACTTGAACTGAATTTGTTTCTTTTCGTTGTAGTCGTTTTTCCAAAAGGTTAACAAGGTAAGTGAATAGGAGAACAAGCACGAGATAATATAAACCAACGATTATATATGTATCTAATTGTTGGAAGTTACCTGCAGCAATAGATAAACCTGATCCCCATAATTCGGACATTCCTACGTAAGCAACAAGTGAAGAATCTTTTAATCCAATAATAAACTGATTTCCTAAAGGAGGAAGAGATTGACGAAATGCTTGCGGTAATACGATGCGGCGCATCGCTAAAGGATACGGCATACCTAGAGAGCGAGCAGCTTCTAATTGTCCACGGTCAACAGATTGGATGGATCCGCGGAAAATTTCAGTAATATATGCACCGTTATGGATTGCTAAAGCAATTGCTCCTGCCCAAAAAGGGGTGAAAACAATAATAGATGTAATACCGAAATAGAGAATGGCGATTTGAACAATTAAAGGTGTACCACGAATAATAGCGATATATACATGAGCAATACTATTTAAAACTTTATTGTTAGAGATTCGAAAAAAAGCGAATAGTAATCCAATTAGTGAACCGAGTAATAGGGATGTTAGTGTTAATTGTAGTGTGACAATAGTAGCCTTTAAGAGTGTGGGATAAGTAGACATAAAAATTTCAAACATATGTGTCACCTCATATTGTATGGATTTTGGTAGGGAATGAAATACCCCACTGATTATTAGCCCACACCAATTGGGAGTTTTATTGCCCATAAATAGCGGGATAAAAAGTGGGGCATAATTTATGAAACATTTAACTAGCTAATTTACTTTGTTTTTTCCTCTTCACCAAGAATATTACGCCCAAACCATTTTTTACTGATCTTTTCATACGTACCATCTTTAATAATTTCATCTAAAGCCTTATTTACTTTCTCGACCATTTCTTTATCATCTTTACGAATAGCAATTCCCATTTCATCAAGGTTTAATGGTTTTCCAGCTTCTTTTATATTTGATTTACCTTCTTTGATCATGCGCAAACCAACCATTTGATCTGTGATTACTGCGTCAATACGTCCAGGCTCTAAGTCCATAAGTGCAGTAATATCGCTATCGTATTCTGTAATTTGATCTGTATGTTTTGCAACAAGGTCTTTAAAGGTACTAGCTTTTACAACACCAATTTTCTTACCTTTCAAATCTTCTGGAGAAGAGATAGATGTATTCTTTTTAGCTACAAAAATTTGGGCACCAGAACGATAATAAGGATTTGAGAAATTAACAGCTTTTAAGCGTTCTTCTGTAATTGCCATACTGCCCAGTATTACATCATACTTTTTCGCTTTGAGACCTTGGATTAGCGTTTCCCATGGATTTGTAATAGGAGTCGGTTTCATATTCATTTTTTTCGCAAGTGCCTCACCTATTTCCACATCAAAACCGACAAGTTTTCCGTCATTTTCTTTATAGTTAAAAGGTTTATATAAGCCACTCATCGCATAACGAAATTCTTTTTCACCATTTGAAGAAGTAGTGGCACTTTCCTTACTACAGGCCCCGAGTATAAAGGATGTACATAATGTAATACTCGCAACAATGGTTAATAGTTTTCTTTTCATAAAACCCCTCCTATATATTAATCATACGGATGGTTTTAAGTATGTTATTGAGATATTTTATTTAGATGATTAGTTGTGCACCGTATGAATGTATTTCTTTTCGCTTGAAACAGAAGTTACATTATAAAACGTTGCGTAAAAATTGTTTCGCTCGTTCATGTGATGGAGCTGAAAAGAATTGTGCTGGCGGAGCATCCTCTACAATTTTTCCATCATCCATAAAAATTACGCGATCAGCTACATCTCTTGCAAAATTCATTTCATGAGTAACAATAACCATGGTCATTCCTTCTTCAGCAAGTTCTTTCATAACTTGCAATACTTCTCCAACAAGTTCAGGGTCTAAGGCTGAGGTAGGTTCATCAAATAGCATAATTTTAGGATTCATAGCAAGAGCTCGTGCAATAGCAATACGCTGTTTTTGGCCACCTGACAGGAGGTGGGGAGTTACATCTGCTTTATCTTGTAGACCGACTTTTTGTAAAAGTTGATTTCCGATTTCCTTTGCATTTGCTGCTTCTAATTTTTTTACATGAATAGGTGCTTCTATGATATTTTCTAGTGAGGTCATATGGGGAAAGAGGTTAAAGTGCTGAAAAACCATACCGACATTTTCACGGACTTTGTTTAAATTTGAATGCTTTGGATCAATTTGTTCACCTTGTAAGTGAATTTCACCTTCATCGTACATTTCTAAAAAGTTAAGACAGCGAAGTAATGTACTTTTACCGGAACCACTGGCACCAATTAAAACAACAACTTCTTTTTCATTTACTTTTAAATCAATTCCTTTTAAAACATCAAGTGACCCGAATGATTTTACTAGATTTCGAACCTGAATCATACAAAACCCCCAGTCAAAAATATATTTTACAAATGTTGCCCCTTATTTCTGTTATTAGTCATAAATTGTCAGAATCCTTTATTTTTTTTGGGTGATTTGATATTCAAGGGAGTAATGATTTTTAAAATCTCTATATCTTTCTATAACGAAAATATGGATAATAATATATAGGTAGTACTTATATTGCTTATAAAAAGGGGGAAAGAAGAGATGGGAAAAGAAAGGAAGACATTTTCCTTTGGCTTACGTACACAACTTATGCTATTCACTACAGTTTTAGCTTTAATTACATATTCAACAAGCATATTTTTTATTTATGTGGTATATGATTATTTTCAAAGTTATGTAAGTCAAACTGTTTATAATATTATCGTTATGTTATTAGGGGTAGTATGGTCTGGAATTTTAGCATATGGAGCAGCCGTATTTTTAATTAAACCGCTTCGAAAGTTAGAGGAGGCGGCGAGAAAAGCGGCTGAAGGAGACATTCGTGAAGATGTTCCGTTACCGAAGACTGATGATGAAATTAAATCTTTAAGTGTTGCTTTTAATATGATGCTTGGGAACTTAAGGGGCATGGTAAAAAATATTGATACAACATTTTCGTATACAAACAATCAAGTACAGCAAATTAGAAAACAAACAGGTGAAGCAACGAAACAAGCACAAGGTGTTTCTGAAACACTTGCAGAGATTTCTTCTGGCGCTGAGCAATCAGCGGCATCAATTCAAGCGATTGTTTCTGCTGTTGATACAACAACTTCTATTGCAAGTGAAGTAGAAGAGAAAGCAAAACAGTCTGATGAGTTGTCTTCAGAAATGGTGCAAGCTTTAGGACATAGTACTCGTGTCTTTACGTCTTTAATTCAAGGTATTCAAACATTGGCGAAAGAAAATGAAGATTCAATGCAAAATGTACAGAAGTTAGAGGAAAGAATGAAACAAGTAGAACACATTGTATCTGTTGTGAGTGAGATTGCTAGCCAAACTAATTTATTAGCACTAAACGCTTCTATTGAGGCTGCTCGTGCAGGAGAGCACGGAAGAGGCTTTGCGGTTGTTGCGGAAGAAGTACGGAAACTTGCTGATGAAAGCGATCATTCTGCAAGAAACATATCGCAGTTATTACGAAACATGCAAGAGGAAGTACAACAAGTTGCAATGAAAATGACAGAACAAGTGAAAATAGCTAAAGAAGAGGCGAAACGTGGGGAAGCTACGGAATTAATTTTAAAAGAAATGTCATCAAGTGTTATGGAAGTAGCCGATGCAACTAAGCAAATTAGTGGCTATATGAACGAACAAGTGAGTCACATTCATCAAACAGGGGCACAGACGAAGGCCGTAGCAGCAATTGCTGAAGAAACGTCAGCTGGTTCACAAGAAGTAGCACGTGTGACGTTGCAACAGTCTAAAAATATGGTGGTAATCGATCAATTGTTAAAGGATTTAGAGAAGCAAGCAGCGGACTTAAAACAAACAATTGAACGATTTTCAATGTAAAAAGGAAGAACAGTATTTTGTTCTTCCTTTTTTTACGTATGAAAGGGTGGGATACTTTGTTGAAAACGAAAAACATTGCAAGGATCATATATGGTTTTCACTTTACGTAATTTTTGAAAGTTAGGACCATAATAACTAGTTTGCCAATTTTTAATGTCGATATCGGGCCAATTGACATAGTCACCTAGTGTATAAGGATCTAAGCTTTCTCGTAAATCTTTAACCCAGCGTATATTTCGATTTTCTTCATCATCACATTTCCAAGAGGTAATGTATTCTTGCGCAATAATTGCTTTACGATGGAAATAAGCTGTTTCAGTAGGTGGAATATTTTCAACAGCACCAACGAGTGATTGGTGCCAAATACTCGCATCTTTATTTGGTGCATGAGAAAGAAAATACTGCATGATTTGAATTCCTTTAAGAGGGATAGGTTTATATACGTAGGAACCGGAGCGCTTGAAGTTTTCAGGGATGTTACCACTGTTAAAAAATTCAACAGCCTTTATATAAGGAACTTCATCTATAAAGAGAGAGGGGGTACCAGTTTCAAGAAGAGGAGATAATAAGGAATGGAGTTCAGAGGCAGAGCCAACAAACTCACCTTGTGCTTCAATTTTGTTTTGTTGCTTTGTGAATAATTCAATTGATGAAGTGAGACGTTCGTCTATATAAGGCGCCCAGTTTTGCCAAGCTTGAAATGCAGCAATAAAGTCCTCCCATTCCCATGTAATCGAGAAGATTGATACATTTTTTATAGGGTGTACTCGAAAAGTCAAAGAAGTAATAATTCCGAAGTTTCCACCACCACCACCGCGGCACGCCCAAAACAAGTTATGGTTTTCATGTTCGCTTGCACGAATGATTTTTGCACCAAATTTACCACAGGCTTGTACCATTTCAACTTCTATTAATTGATCACATGTTAATCCAAATAAGCGTGAAAGCATACCTATGCCACCGCCAAGTGCTAATCCAACAATTCCAACGCTTGCGCTTGTACCAGCTGGTATTGTCACACCATAATTCCAAAGCTCTTTATAAACAGTGCCAAGGTTTGCACCAGCTTCAATTGTTGCTGTTAATTTATCTGTATTAACAGTAATACGATGCATTTCACTTACATCAATAATAAGTCCTCTATTTAAAAGAGAAAAATTTTCATAGCTATGACGTCCGCTTCTTAAGCGAAATGGTACATGACGTTCACGTGCCCATTTTAAGGCGTTACTCACATCATTTTTATTTTGGCAAAAAACAATAATACAAGGGAGTTTTGGAATACTTAAGTTTAAATTAATTCGGGCTACGTCATAGTCAGGATCTGAAGGAACAACGATACGACCTGTTAATTTTGTTTGTTTCAATTTATCACTTCTTTCTAAAATAAGCAGTGCTTTTTATTAATATATGAAAAGCGTATGTAACGTGCGTGGACAAAAGCAGGTGAGGAATGAGATTTGCCTTTGTGAGAAATAAATAAAGCATAAGAATGAGGAATCTACATAGAGTTCAATGAAAACAGTTGCAAACTATTCATATTTTGTTATGATAGTGTTACGAAAACGTTTGCATAAAAAATTTCCGATGGGATGCAAAAGGAGAGAAGGACTATGAATAAGACATGGTGGAAAGAAGCAGTTGCTTATCAAATTTATCCACGTAGCTTTATGGATTCAAATGGTGATGGTATTGGAGATTTACAAGGTATTATTGCGAAACTGGATTATTTAAAAGATTTAGGTATAGATGTAATTTGGATTTGTCCAATGTATAAGTCACCTAATGATGATAATGGTTATGACATTAGTGATTATCAAGATATCATGGATGAGTTCGGTACAATGGCAGACTTTGATGCTTTACTAGATGAAGTTCATAAACGTGATATGAAGCTTATTATTGATTTAGTTATTAATCATACGAGTGATGAACATCCGTGGTTTATTGAATCACGTTCGTCTAAAGACAATCCAAAGCGTGATTGGTATATTTGGCATGATGGTAAAGATGGTGCGGAACCAAACAACTGGGAAAGTATTTTTAATGGTTCGGCATGGGAATATGATGAAGTAACAGGACAATATTATTTACATTTATTCTCGCGTAAACAACCAGATTTAAACTGGGAGAATAAAGAAGTCCGCGAAGTGCTATACGATACAGTTAACTGGTGGCTTGATAAAGGAATTGATGGTTTCCGAGTGGATGCAATCAGCCATATTAAAAAAGAAGATGGTTTCAAAGATATGCCAAATCCAAAAGAACTAAAGTATGTACCATCTTTTGATAAACATATGAATGTGGATGGTATTCAACCTTTATTAGAAGAGTTAAAAGAAAATACGTTTTCTAAGTACGATATTATGACTGTTGGTGAAGCGAATGGCGTTAAGATTGAAGATGCTGAGCTTTGGGTTGGAGAAGAGCGAGGTAAGTTCAATATGGTATTCCAATTTGAACATTTAAGTTTATGGGATGCAGAAAAGAAGAAAGATCTTGATGTTGTAGGATTGAAAAAAGTATTAACGAAATGGCAAAAAGGACTAGAAAATAAAGGATGGAATGCCTTATATATTGAGAATCACGATAAACCACGTATCGTTTCGACTTGGGGAAATGATAAACAATATTGGCGTGAAAGTGCAACGGCTCTAGGCGCAATGTACTTCTTTATGCACGGTACACCTTTTATTTATCAAGGGCAAGAAATTGGGATGACAAATGTTCAGTTACCAAATGTTGAGGATTACGATGATGTAGCAACTAAAAATTTATATCGTGAGAAAATTGCAGAGGGCGTATCACATCAAGATATGATGGAAGTTATATGGGCTTCTTGCCGCGATAATTCACGTACACCTATGCAGTGGAACGATGAGATGAATGCTGGCTTCACAACAGGTGCACCTTGGTTTAGTATGAATCCAAACTATAAAGAGGTTAATGTTGAAAAGCAGAAAAATGAAGAAAACTCTATTTTCAATTTCTATAAGAAAATGATTGCCTTGAAAAAAGAACACGATGTACTGAATTACGGTACGTACGATTTACTTTTAGAAGATGATCCGCAAATTTATGCATATACTCGTACATTAAACGATGAAAAAATCGTCGTAATTAGCAATATTTCAAAAGAGGAAGCTGTGTATAATGAGGAATTATTTGCACTAGAACGCAAACGTTTGCTTTTAAATAACCATGAAGTTGCGGAACATGAACAAGTAACTACAATCACGTTAAAGCCTTATGAAACAAGGGTTTATCGCATTTCATAATAAAAAAGGATGCTCTTAGAGCATCTTTTTTTATGAAAAAAAATAAATTTCTATTGCAAAGTGAAAACGCTTTTATTAAAATAGATTTATGAAAACGGTTGCGTAAAGATAAAAATAAAGTAACATAAGGAATCGTTTTCATAAGAGAAACAGAAATTATAATTTAAATCATTATGTTTTTATAAATAAAGGGGAGGAAGAACAGATGAAAATTACGTCTTTTGATTTTTGGCAAAAGTTTGGGAAAGCGTTATTAGTTGTTGTAGCTGTAATGCCAGCAGCTGGTTTAATGATTTCTATCGGTAAGTTAATTGGGATGTCTGCTGGGGATATTAACGCAGTTCATACAATCGCTCGCGTAATGGAAGACATAGGTTGGGCAATTATTACAAATCTACACATCTTATTCGCGGTAGCAATTGGGGGATCTTGGGCGAAAGATCGTGCAGGTGGTGCATTTGCAGCGCTACTAGCATTCGTCTTAACAAACAGAATTACAGGAGCTATATTTGGCGTAAACGCTGAAATGTTAACGGATTCAAAAGCGACAGTTTCTTCAGTATTAGCAGGAGATTTAGTTGTAAAAGATTACTTCACTTCTGTACTTGGTGCACCAGCATTAAACATGGGAGTTTTCGTAGGGATTATCACAGGGTTCTTAGGAGCTACTTTATATAACAAATACTATAACTATAATAAACTGCCACAGGCATTAGCGTTCTTTAACGGAAAACGCTTCGTACCATTCGTTGTAATTGTTTGGTCTACAGTCACTGCAATTGTATTATCACTTTTATGGCCATTCATCCAAAGTGGATTAAATGAATTTGGTCGTTGGATTGCAGCATCTAAAGATAGCGCACCAGTTGTTGCACCGTTTGTATATGGAACGTTAGAGCGTTTACTATTACCATTTGGTTTACACCATATGTTAACGATTCCGATGAACTACACAGAGCTAGGCGGAACATATACGATGTTAACTGGCTCAAAAGTTGGACAAATTGTAGCAGGACAAGATCCATTATGGCTTGCATGGATTACAGATTTAAATAACTTATTAGCAAATGGAGATACGAAAGCATATAACGATCTATTAAATAATGTTGTACCAGCTCGTTTCAAAGCAGGACAAGTTATCGGCTCAACAGCAGCATTAATGGGTATTGCATTCGCGATGTTCCGTAATGTTGATAAAGAAAAACGTGCAAAATATAAACCAATGTTCTTATCAGCAGCATTAGCGGTATTCTTAACAGGTGTAACAGAACCAATTGAATTTATGTTCATGTTTATCGCTCCAGTATTATATGTTGTATATGCAATTACAACAGGACTTGCATTCGCGTTAGCAGATTTAATTAACTTACGTGTTCATGCATTCGGATTTATTGAGTTAATTACTCGTACACCGATGATGATTAATGCAGGACTAACTAGAGATTTAATCAATTTCGTTATCGTTTCATTAGTATTCTTCGGTCTGAACTTTACATTATTCAATTTCTTAATTAAAAAGTTCAACTTACCAACACCAGGACGTGCAGGTAACTATATTGATAATGAAGATGAGTCATCAGAAGGAACAGGAAATGTACAAGATGGTTCATTAGCAACAAAAGTTATTGATTTATTAGGTGGAAAAGAAAATATTGCTGACGTAGATGCTTGTATGACACGTTTACGTGTAACAGTAAAAGATTTAGATGTTGTTGCACCAGAAGCACAGTGGAAACAAAATGGTGCTTTAGGACTTATCGTAAAAGATAAAGGTGTACAAGCAGTATATGGTCCGAAAGCTGACGTATTAAAGTCAGACATTCAAGATATGTTAGGTGCGTAATAATATGAAATTGCTAACTTTAAACTGTCACTCTTGGCAAGAAGAAAATCAAATAGAAAAGATAAAATATCTTGCTAAAGTCATTCAAGAAGAAGAGTACGATGTCATCGCATTGCAAGAAGTAAGTCAGTCGATAGGGGCTGAAAATGTATGCGGTAACAAGAAAGAAGATAATTTTGGACTTTTACTATTAGAAGAGTTAAAAGCGTTAAAAGCGTTACATGTAAAAGATTACAATATTACTTGGGATTTCTCTCATATTGGTTATGATGTGTATGAAGAAGGATTAGCGATTATAACGAAGCATAGTATTATAAAAGAAAATACGTTCTTTATATCAGAAAATAAGGATACGACGTATTGGAAAACACGCAAAATTGTAAGTGCAACAATTGCTTATAATGATAAGAACATCACGTTTTACTCTTGCCACCTCGGTTGGTGGAATGACGAAGAAGAATCATTCAAAGATCAAGTGAATCGTTTGATGGAGCGTGTAGATAGCAATGAACTTTCCTTCTTAATGGGTGATTTTAATAATAACGCTCGTTTGCAAGGTGAAGGTTATGAATATATGATGCAAAAAGGTTTGTACGACACATATAAACTAGCAATAGAGAAGGATGAAGGAACAACTGTCCAAGGTGAGATTGCGGGTTGGGATGAAAATAAACATAATTTGCGAATCGATTTAATATTGTGTAACCAAAGTGAAAAAGTTCGTTCTTCAAAAGTCATTTTTAATGGTACAAACCGAAAAGTAATTTCAGATCATTTCGGTGTAGAAGTACAAGTAGATATATAATAGAAGAAATCCTCACAGATGATGAAAAGCTGTGAGGATTTTTTTGAGGAATACAAGTATTTCCAAGAGAAAATACTTGTATTTTTTATGACATTTCCTATATATTTGTTATTATTGAATGTAAAACCGATTTGGTCATTTTGTATTCATACTTTGACTTACTTCGTTATATAATGTAATAAGTCAAAGTTAATGGGAAAAAATAGTTCGTTTTTGGTTAATCCACGATGTAGAAAGTGATATAATTGCAAAATGTATGTATCATTTTCTAAAGAAGGAAAAATATATAATTAGGTGATAACTTTTATGAAACAAATTTGGCGTATTTATAAGACAGATTTACGGAATGTAGCCAAACATTGGGCTGCAATTGTTATTGTTTTAGGATTAATGATTTTACCATCGTTATATGCATGGTTTAACATTAAAGCTTCTTGGGATCCATATGGAAATACAAAAGAGGTTCCCATTGCAGTTTCTAACCAAGATGCAGGCTCTAATTTAAGAGGGAAAGATATCAATATCGGGGACGAGATTGTAGATTCTCTGAAGAAAAACAAAAATCTTGGTTGGAAATTTGTAGACGAAAAGCAGGCAATTTACGGAGTTGAACGTGGGGATTATTATGCAAGTATTACAATCCCAAAAGACTTCTCTGAAAAAATTGCAACTGTTCTGGATGAAAATCCACAAAAGCCAGAACTTGATTACTATGTAAATGAAAAAGTAAATGCGATTGCACCGAAAATTACAGCAAAAGGTGCATCAGGTATTACGGAAGAGATTAGTAAAAACTTCGTTAAAACAGCGAACGGTGAGATTTTTAAAATCTTCAATGACCTTGGAATCGATTTAGAAACAAACTTACCAAGTATCGAGAAAGTAAAAGACCTTGTATTTAAGTTAGAAGCGCAGTTCCCAGAAATGAATACATTGATGGATAAGGCGTTAGATGATGCGACTCGAGCAGAGGATGTTGTGAAGGTAGCACAAAAAGAGTTACCGGTTGTAGAAAGTGTTATTAATGATGGTCAGGATACACTTAAGAGCTTAGATGCATTCTTTGCGAGAAACGATGAAACATTGAATCGTGCGCCAGGAACTATTAAGAATAATTTAATTGCAATACAAACAGGTTTGAATGGTGCGGCGGCGATTACAGATTTCTTAAAAAATCCATCTGTTGATTTCAATCTGGCACTTCCAGATCCGGCTACACTCCCGGTGTTGCCTGATATAACTATTCCACAGATACCACAAATACCAGAGTTACCGCAGGTGAATGGTGAGGGGTATAAAAATATCGCTAAAAATATTAATCAAACTGTAAATAATGTTTTTAGTTCTACTCGTGTTGGAACGGCATATGTAAAAAGTGTTATGGATGGTCTTCAAAATAATGGTGTTGATCCAGCTGTAGCGCAGAAAAATGTACAGGATGCTTCAAAACTTCTCCAAGAGCGTATCGATAGTGTTTCATATTTGATTGATTTCTTTACAGCTTTTAAGGAAGCAGCTTCAACGGACTTCGGTAAACAGTTCTTTGGGAACAGAGTAGAGAGTTTAACGGTTCTTAAAAATTCTATGGTGGATGCGAACGATAGAGTTAAGCATGTAGGGGATTTAATTAGTTCTGGACAAGAGGTTAAACAAGATGTACGAGATGCAGTAAATCAAAAATTAGATTCAGTAAATAATTTAGTAACTCAAGCTGAAAAGGACTATAATGCAACGTTCGTAGCCGATTTTGAAAAAGCAGTAAGCACAGCTGAGCAATTGAAAAACAAGGCTGAAAATGTAAAAGAAGATGCTCAGCAACTAAGAGGAAATTTAAATCAAGGAATAAACAAAACTAATGAGATATTAGACAATGGTAGAGAAAAATATGATAAGGCTGTAAATGATTACAGCAGATTAAAAACGGAGCTTGGAAAAGCGAGAGAAGACTTAAATAATAAAGGAATCAACGGATTAGATTCTACAAAAGTAGCTTTAAATGATATAAGAGGAGAGTTACAAGCTGGAAAGAATTTAGTTAATGATATGATCCCTGTTATGGAAAATGCGAATAAAGTTTTAGCAGATGTAAATAGTGATAAAAACATGAATAACACGATTGCTAAATTGAATAAAGCAAAAGATGGTTTCCAAAAAGGAATCGATTTAACTGATAAAGGAATTGACGCTATTAATAAAGGTCAAAAACCAGCGGCAGATGTTATTGAGAGCATTAATGAAGTATCTAAAAATGTTTCGGGTCAAATAGGTGACATCTTAGCTAAATACGATTCAGAAATCGTTCCAAACTTTAATGAAGCAATTGCTCGTACAAAAGAGATGTCTAAAAACACATCTCAAATTTTAAAAGAAGCAGATAAAAAGCTTCCAGATGTTAAAAAGTTACTAGAAGATTCATCAAAAGGCTTAGTAGACGGTAAAAAGAAATTAGCAGATATTAAAGCTGAAATGCCAGCTACTGAGAAAAAGATTAAAGAATTAGCAGATAAAATTCGTGATTTTGAATCTGAAGAGGATTTAAAAGACATCATCCGTTTATTGAAAAATGATGTTGAGAAGCAAAGTGATTACTTTGCGAATCCAGTAAATTTAAAAGAGAATAAATTATTTGCGATGCCGAACTACGGCTCAGCAATGTCACCATTCTATACAGTGCTTGCATTATGGGTAGGCGCATTATTAATGGTTTCATTATTAACGGTAGAAGTGCACGAAGAAGGCGCGAATTATAAGAGCCATGAAATTTACTTCGGACGTTTATTAACATTCTTAACGATAGGTCTTTCACAAGCGTTTATCGTATCAATGGGAGATATATTCTTACTTGGTACGTACGTAGTCGATAAGTTCTGGTTTGTATTATTTAGTTTATTTATTGGTGGAGTCTTCGTTTGTATCGTATACTCACTCGTTTCTATTTTCGGAAACGTTGGGAAATCGATGGCGATCATTTTACTTGTACTGCAAGTAGCAGGATCGGGCGGAACATTCCCGATTCAAATGACACCAGCGTTCTTCCAAGCAATTTATCCATTCTTACCGTTCACATACGCAATTAGTGCAATTCGTGAAACAGTAGGCGGGATGCTTTGGGATATCGTAACACGAGATTTACTTGTATTAAGTGCTTTCGTAGTAGTTATGATTGTTGCTGCGTTATTACTGAAAACACCAATTAACAAATCGAGTGAAAAGTTTGTTGAGAACGCAAAAGGAAGTAAAATCATTCACTAAAATAAAAGGTTCCTACCGATAGAGGTAGGAACCTTTTTGTTTAATCAAATTTTAATTTCTTTAATGCTTCTGCAAATGGATTGTTTAATGGTTCTTCTTCTTTGTTCTGTTGTTTCATATATTTTTGAACGTCGCGCTTATCAGCTTTGTTTCCAGATTCCTTTTTACGTCTCTCTTGGAATGTCGATAATTTCTCACGATAGCCACATTTACATGCGAAGATTTGTCCAGCACCTTCACCACGTAATTCTAATTTTTTCTTACACTGAGGACAACGAGCGTTTGTTGTACGAGATACATTTTTACGATGACCACATTCACGGTCTTGGCAAACGAGCATTTTTCCTTTTTTGCCGTTTACCTCTAGCATTGGTTTACCACAGTCTGGACAAGACTTTGTTGAAATGTTGTCATGTTTATATTTTTTATCACTCGATTTAATTTCAGAAACAATTTCTTTCGTATAGTTCTTCATTTCTGAAATGAATACTTCTTTTTTCAGTTTACCCTTTGCAATTGCCTCTAGCTTTTGTTCCCACTCACCAGTTAGTGTAGGTGATTTTAACTCTTCTGGCACTAAATCAAGTAACTGACGGCCTTTTGAAGTAATGTGAATATCTTTACCACGTTTTTCAATTAAAAACGAATTGAATAGCTTGTCGATAATATCAGCTCGTGTTGCTACAGTACCTAATCCACCAGTTGATTTTAACGTATCAGCAAGTTGTTTATTTTGCGTATCCATATATTTTGTAGGATTTTCCATTGCTGAAAGTAAAGTCGCCTCGTTAAAACGTGCAGGTGCTTTCGTTTGACCGGATGTTTGCATAATTAACTTTACAGTTAATGTATCGCCTTTTTCAATGCGAGGTAAAAGTTGCTCTTTTACGTCATCAGTCACATCATCATCTTCAAAGCGATTTTCGTATACTTCTTTCCAACCGGCATGTAGAATAGTTTTTCCGCGTGCAATGAACGTTTCATTGCCGACTTTTGTGCGTAATGTTAGTTGTTCGTATTCGAATGCTGGGAATAAAACAGCTAAGAAACGTTTTACAACTAAATCATAAATTTTGCGTTCTTTATCTGTGAAGGCTGAGAAGTTAACGTATCCTTCTGTTGGAATAATTGCGTGATGATCGCTTACTTTACTATCATCAACAAATGATTTATTAGCCTTGATAGGCTTTTGTAATACTTTATGTGCTAAAGGACGGTATTCTCCGACACCACATGCTTTTAGACGTTCTGGAAGTGTTCCAACGATATCAGATGAAATATAGCGTGAATCTGTACGAGGGTACGTTAACACTTTATGTTGCTCATACAATTTCTGCATAATGTTTAATGTTTCTTTCGCAGAGTAACCGAACTTTTTATTTGCATCACGTTGTAATTCAGTTAAATCGTAAAGACCAGGAGAGAATGACTTCTTTTGTTTTTTATCAATGTCTATAACAGTGGCATTTTGTTTATCTAAAACTTTTACGATGCTATCAATTTTTTCTTTATTAAAACTACGGCTATTGCCATTTGCATCTTGCCACGTTAGTTTTAGTTGATTTGTTGTTTGAGCTTCAATGCCGTAATAAGTTTGAGCTTTGAAGTTCTTTATTTCATCTTCACGATTAGCGATCATAGCGACAGTAGGTGTTTGTACACGGCCGCAATTCAGCTGGGCATTAAAGCGAGTCGTTAAAGCTCGAGTCGCATTAAGACCGATATACCAGTCAGCTTCTGAACGCGCAACTGCTGAAGCATATAAATTGTCATATGCCTTACCTGGTTTTAAATTTGCAAAACCATCTTTAATTGCTTTGTCAGTAACGGATGAAATCCATAGACGTTTGATTGGTATGTTAACTCGAACCTTATCAATAATCCAACGAGCGACCAATTCTCCTTCACGCCCAGCGTCTGTTGCTACAATAATTTCATTTACATCTTTTCTAAGAAGCTGACTTTTTACAGCATTAAATTGTTTTCCTGTTTGTTTAATAACCGTTAATTTCAAACGCTCAGGTAGCATCGGTAAATCTTCTAAATTCCACTTTTTATATTTCACATCATAGTTTTCTGGATCTGCTAATGTAACAAGATGACCTAAAGCCCAAGTTACAATATATTTACTACCTTCAAGGTAGCCATTTCCTTTTTTATCACACTTCAGTACACGCGCAATATCTCGTGCAACGGAAGGTTTTTCAGCGATTACAACGCTTTTTGACATATTTAAAACATCCTTTCAAAATTCCATACGTTAACTATAGCATACATCTTCTTGAGATTCAGTTTCGCTCCATATTTGAGCGGTTTTTAGTGGAATGAACAAAACACCCACTGATTAAAGTTTCACTTGATTATGCTTATTGTTTTATAGGTTGCTTCTATACTAAATAGAAAAGTAAAGAACTTGTTATTTTATTAGAATAAGAGTAGACTTTGAAGTAGATGAATAATAAACACATGGGAGTTTGTGGATGCAAACTGAGAGTATGACTAATCCGTCATTGACCATTTGAACCTGTTGGATAATGCCAGCGTAGGGAGAGTGTAAAAGCACATGTTCAGGCACTTTGCGTACGCGCAAAGTGCCTTTTTGTGTATCTCCCATCACTATAGTTAGGAGATGAAAAGGATGAATATGAAAGAAATTAGTAAAGTAGTGGATTTGGTGAGAGAATCTAATCCGCTCGTTCATAATATTACAAATGTTGTTGTCACAAATTTTACAGCTAACGGTTTGTTAGCGCTAGGAGCATCGCCTGTAATGGCGTATGCAAAAGAAGAAGTGGCAGAAATGGCGAGTATTGCTGGAGCGTTAGTATTAAACATGGGGACACTACGTCCTGAAGAAGTAGAAGCGATGTTACTTGCGGGTAAATCAGCAAATGTAAACAATGTACCAGTACTGTTTGATCCAGTTGGTGCAGGAGCAACATCGTATCGAACAGAAGTTGCGAGACATATTCCGGCTGAAATCGAGTTAGCGATTATCCGCGGAAATGCAGCTGAAATAGCGAACGTTATTAATGAGAAATGGGAAATTAAAGGGGTAGACGCTGTTACTGGAAATGGCAATGTCGTAAGTATTGCAAGGCAGGCAGCGGATGAATTGAATACCGTTGCGGTAATTACTGGAGAAGAAGATGTTGTTACAGATGGAGAGCGAACTATTGTTATTCGAAATGGCCATCCTATTTTAACAAAGGTTACAGGAACAGGGTGTTTACTAACTTCTGTAATAGGAGCATTTGTAGCGGTAGAAAAGGATTATGTAAAGGCAGCTGTAGCAGCATTAACATTTTATGGTGTAGCTGCAGAACTGGCAGCTGCTAAGACGGTGGAAAAGGGACCTGGTAGTTTCCAAATTGAATTTTTAAATCAGTTAGCGAATACCACTTCGGGTGATATTGAGAAGTATGGGAAGATTGAGGAGTTAAAGTAAGGGGATGAAAAACATGATGCGCATTGAAGCAAAGAGAATGTCTAAGTTATTACAAGTGTATTTTATTATGGGAAGTAATAACTGTACGAAGGATCCGTTAGCTGTATTGAAAGAAGCGTTAGATGGTGGAGTGACACTTTTTCAGTTTCGTGAGAAGGGTGAAGGAGCTTTAATCGGAGAAGATAGAGTGCGCTTTGCAAAGGAATTGCAGGCGCTTTGTAAGGAATATGGTGTTCCTTTCATTGTAAATGATGATGTAGAATTAGCCATTGAATTAGATGCAGATGGCGTGCATGTTGGACAAGATGATGAAGGAATTACTACTGTTCGTGAAAAAATGGGGGATAAAATTATCGGTGTATCTACACATACAATTGAAGAAGCGAGCTGGGCAATTGAAAACGGAGCTGATTATTTAGGCGTCGGTCCGATTTTTCCAACGAGTACAAAAAAAGATACGAAAGCAGTTCAAGGAACGAAAGGTTTAGCTCATTTTAGAGAACAAGGAATTAGGATACCGATTGTTGGTATTGGTGGGATTACAATTGAAAATACAGCTTCCGTTATAGAAGCGGGTGCGGACGGCGTTTCAGTTATTTCAGCTATTAGTTTAGCGGAATCTGCGTATGAAAGTACGAAGAAATTAGTAGAGGAAGTAAGTAAGGGTTTGTAGAAAAGGGAACTGTACACACATAGTAAAGAACAGAATGGACAGTTAAAAATATTTAAACAAACGTTTGATTAAAAAAGCACAAACCCTTTAAAATTGCGGGTTTGTGCTTTTTCTTTAAGACATAATTGATATTAAGAGCATTCCAATTCCGATAGAAGTGAATGTTGCGATTAGGCCGGGAATCATAAAGCTGTGATTTAAAACATATTTACCAATACCTGTTGTACCAGTGCGATCAAAGTTAATCGCAGCAACGATTGTTCCATAGTTTGGAATGAAGAAGTATCCATTTACTGCAGGGAACATAGCGATTAGTAGTGCTGGTGGAATACCGAGTGATAATCCAAGAGGCATTAAAGCACGTACTGTTGCTGCTTGGCTATATAGTAAAATAGATAGAATGAATAATGCGATGGCAAATAGCCATGGTGCACTTGTTACTAGGTGCTGAATTGATCCTTGAATCATATTTAAGTTTCCGTTAAAGAAAGTATCTCCCATCCAAGCAATCCCGAAAATAGCAACAACTGCTGTTGCACCCGCTTTAAAGACGTTACCAGACACGATGCTTTCTACATTTGGTTTACAGAAAATAATAATAAGAGCTGCGATCGTTAACATAACCATTTCAATTGTGTTTGGCATGGAAAGACGGGCTAACTTCCCATCAACTATCCATCCTGGACGAAGTGCTTCAAATGAACCGAGAAGTACGACAAGGAAAGTTCCTAATAGGAAAAGGATAACTGATAATTTAGCGCCTTTTACACCGACAAATTCTTTTTTCTCTTCAATCTTAGGAATCATTCCTTCTTTTAATCGTTTCAAGTATTCAGGGTCTTCATTTAATTCTTTCCCCATTTTGCTAGCAACAAATGCAGCTACCATACAAGCGATGAAAGTAGAAGGGATACTTACTTTTAAAATATCTAATAAGGTGATTTTATAGTCAGCTAACATTGCTAGAAGTGCAACTGTTGCAGCTGATATAGGACTAGCTGTAATTGCTTGTTGGGAAGCGATTACGGCAATTGACATTGGTCGTTCCGGTCTAATCCCGGATTCGCGAGAGACTTCTGCGATGACAGGAAGTACAGAATAAGCAACGTGACCAGTTCCTGCACAAAGTGTAAATAAATAAGTAACAATTGGAGCAAAGAATGTAATGCGTTTTGGATTTTTTCGTAATGCTTTCTCGGCCAGATGAACAAGGTAGTCCATTCCTCCAGCGGCTTGGAGTGCACCAGCAGCTGTAATTACTGCTAAAATCATAAGCATGACATCAATAGGAGGAGCTGTAGGTTGTAAGTGGAAGACGAAAACAAGTATTGCCATACCAACGCCACCCATTACTCCTAGACCAACTCCGCCTAGACGTGCGCCAATAAAAATGCAGAGTAGTAACGTAAGAAATTGTAGCCAAAACATGATAAACTACCTCCGAAATTCATTAGTTAAGGTATATTTGAATAATTTAATTTGAATGAAAATTAAAATAAATACTCAAAATAATCCTTGTGTTATATACATTTTTTATTATATAACACAAGAAATGTAACATTCACGTACTTTGTTAAATTATTTCGAAAAAATAATACGTTAAAATTTTACATTTGTATCTCTAAATAGGTAGACATTTTAATTTTAATGTTGTAATCTTTTGTAGAGAATAATTTAATTCTCATAGAACTCCCATATCGTTCAACTCGTTCAGCGAGAAAGGCAAACTGATGGAAACATTAGGACGCAAAACTACAGGAGCTAAGGCCGAAAGGCTATGCTAGCCAGTTACCGGACGGATAGGGTTGGTCTTGACCAATGCTCTTTTCATTGGTCTTTTTTTTATTTGCAAACAAATGAGAACCTTTATCATTTATTGAGGTTTATATTTTAATAGTTTTACTTTCTATTAAGTTAATTAAGAAGGGTGATGTTAATGAAAAAGCATTGGCATAAGTTGTCGTTTCTTCAAAAAAATGTATTATTAACTGTGTTAGTTATTTTGACGCTTGTTGGTACTATGGGAGCGTTAAGTTTTAACATGTTTCAAAATAGTATGATGTCTATATTTGAAAGGCATTCTTTTGAAACAGGAGATACGGTATTACATAAATTAGACGAAGAAATAGTGAGAGATGTTACAAAAGACCCAGTGGCACAAAGAGAAAAGAGAGAGAAGTTAACAGAGAAATTAGATGAAGCAACGGAAGAATTGAATAGTGTTGGACAAACGTATATTGTTGGAGCAAAAAAAAATGAAAAAGGTGAGTTACTAATCGTCGACTTGTCTACAGACTTAGCAAATGTTGTTGAAGTAAGACCGGGAGAATATTATAAACAACCAGATCTTTGGATGAAAGCATACGATAAGGTAATGAGCACGAAAAAAGCAAACATGACAGTAGTATATGAAGATCTATTAGGATCATGGGTAACGATATTAGAGCCAATTAAAGATGGAGACGGAAATATTGTGGCAATTGTTGCAGCCGATGTAGATGCGTCTATTGTTCCTAGTACAAAGGAAAAATTCATTATACAAGGTTTAATGTTTATTTGTATTTCTGTTTTAATTGCAACTGTTATTCAATTCTTAATTGTACGTAACGCACTTGCTCCATTGCGAGATTTACGTGAAGGGTTGCGCAAAGTCGGTGAAGGTGATTTGAGTATTAAATTAGAGGAAAGACCAGATGATATTGGTATTATTAATGCGTATTTTAATAATACCATCGAGAAGTTTAAAGGAATTGTAGATAAAGTGAAGCAGACAGCCGAACAGGTTTCCTCATCTTCAAAAGAATTGTCAGTGAGTACGAAAGAGAATAGTATGGCAGTTCAAGAAATCGTAAGTTCTATGGTTGGGGTAAGAGCGGGCAATCAGTCACAAGAAACTTCAGTACCAAAGTATTTAGGTATTGTATATGAAATGGAAGATAGGATAGAAGAGATAACAAATGCTGCAGAACAAATGACGGAAGAGTCTGAAGGTATGGAGCATCATTCAGTAAAAGGAAATGGTGTTATTGAACAGGCGATTAATCAAATGAACATAATACAAAATACAGTACAGGATGTATCTTCTATCATTTATTCTTTGGAAACAAGATCAAAAGAAATTAATGATATTGTAACTGTAATTACAGGTATTTCAAACCAAACTAATTCGTTAGCTTTAAATGCTTCTATTGAATCCTCACGTGCTGAGGAAACTAGAAGGGGATTTGCCGTTGTTGCTGATGAAGTGCGTAAATTAGCAGAGCAAACGGAAGCATCAGCAAAAGATATAGCAAAATTAATAGGGGAAACACAAGCTGAAACGGAAGAAGCTGTTGTTTCAATGCAAAAGGCTTCAAAAGAAGTAGAATTTGGAATTAAACTTGTTCGAAGTAGTGGTGCCTTCTTTGAAAAAAATTCAAAATCAGCACAATCTGTTACAAATCAAGTTAGAGTTGTTTCTAGCAATTCAAGTGATATATTGCAAAATAGCGAAAATATTGTTCGTGTTGTAAATGAACTATCACATATCGCAAATATGTATGCGAATAGTAGTAGTAATATTGAAGCGAGTATGAAAGAACAGGAAATGTCTGTACAGGATATTGCTGAATTAGCGAGTTCTTTAAGCTGGCTTTCACAGGAGTTACAAGAGTTAATTGGAGAATTTAAAAGTTAACTGAAATGATTATACATGCTTTTGTTTGTTCAATAAAATAAATCATGCTACAATGAAAACGAATTAAGGACCGGGGAGCCAATTGGCTGAGAGGATGTAAGCAAACATCGACCCTCAACCTGATCTGGATAATGCCAGCGTAGGGAGTTACTTAAAGTGATGTAGCATATGTTATTCTATAATAACTTGCATACAAGGCTTTCCTACGTAGTAGGAAAGCCTTTTCTTGTTTTAAAATTTAATTTCAGAAGGGGGATATTATTATGTCACAACAAGTTACAATGTCATTTTCAGTAGTACCACAAGCAAAAACAAAAGATGTATATTCTGTTGTTGATAAAGCAATTGAAGTTGTACAACAATCGGGAGTTCGTTATGAAGTAGGAGCAATGGAAACAACGCTGGAAGGAGAATTAGATGTACTTCTTGATGTCGTTAAACGTGCGCAACAAGCTTGCGTGGATGCTGGAGCTGAAGAAGTGATTACTTCTATTAAAATCCATTATCGTCCAAGCACTGGTGTAACGATAGATGAAAAGGTTTGGAAGTACCGTGATGAATATGCAAAACCAGAAGCAATCTAAAATAATTACAACAATTTGGCTTATCCTTCTCATTGCAATATGGGAAGGATCTGTTTCATTATTTAAAATTGAACCTTGGATTTTACCAAAGCCTTCTGCCATTGTTCAAGAATTAATTGGAATGAAGGATTTACTATTACCGAATACGATGCAAACGTTACAAGAGGTTATAATTGGACTATTTTTTGCGATTTTAATTGGGACAAGTATTGCAATTCTTATGGACGTTATCCCTTTATTTCGTATTTTAATAAATCCGTTGCTTGTTATTTCGCAAACGATTCCAATCGTTGTACTTGCACCGTTATTTATTATTTGGTTTGGATATGGAATGCTACCGAAAGTAATGGTAGTAATACTCGTTTGTTTCTTCCCGATTGCGCTTAGTATTTTAGAAGGTTTTCAAACGGTAGATAAAAATATGTTGAAGTTGTTGCAAACGATGAAGGCAACGAAATGGCAAGTTTACCAGAAAGTAAAGTTTCCGGCAGTGCTTCCATACTTTTTCTCTGGTTTGAAAATTGCAGTTACATATAGCGTCATGGGAGCGATTATTGGAGAATGGCTCGGTGCCAGCGAAGGGTTAGGAGTTATGCTTACGAGGGCTACAAAATCCTTTTTAACTGCCCGGGTATTTGGTGTTGCAGCAATTATTGTCATGGTGACATTATGTCTGTATTTTATCGTGGAGTTTATGGCAAGAATAACAGCACCATGGATATATAGAAAGGACGGCAGAAAATGAAAAAAGGTTTAAAAGTTATGTTGGCTGCCTTATTAGCAGTAGGTGTGGTTGGATGTAATCCGGCGAAGAAAGAAGAAAGTGCAAGTAAAGATCAAAAAGTAAAAGTAGTATTAGATTGGTTTCCGAATACGAATCATACTGGTTTATATGTAGCACAAGCGAAAGATTATTATAAAAAGCAAGGCTTAGATGTAGAAATTATTCAGCCTGGTGACAATGTAACAGCAGAGCAAATGATAGCTTCAGGAAAAGCTGACTTCGCAATAAGCGCACAAGAAAATGTAACGTTGGCTCGGGTGGAAGGTATTCCTGTTGTATCTGTAGGGGCGATTATTCAGCATAACACTTCAGCTTTTGCGTCACTTAAGAAAGATAACATGACTTCACCGAAAAATTTTGAAGGCAAACGTTACGGAGGCTGGGGAGGACCAGCAGAAGAAGCAACGTTAAAGACAATTATGGAGAAACATCAAGCTGATTTTAATAAAGTCGAAAAAATCATTTTAGGACAAACAGACTTCTTTAAATCAATTGGCCGTGATGCTGATTTCGAATGGATTTATTACGGTTGGGATGGTATTGAAGCGAAGCGTCAAGGAAAAGAGTTAAATACAATTATGGTGAAAGACTTAGATCCAGCGCTCGATTTCTATAGCCCTGTTATTATTACAAGTGAAAAACATACGAAGCAAGATAAAGACTTTGTGAAAAAGTTTATGAATGCAACGACAGAAGGGTATAATTTTGCAATTAAAGAACCAAAAGAAGCAGCGGATATTTTAATTAAAGCTGTTCCGGATGTGAATAAAGAGTTAGTGCAAGAGAGTCAAAAGTGGTTAAGTACGAAGTATCAAGATGATGCAAAAGCATGGGGAGTACAGAAGGAAGAAGTTTGGACGAATTACATGAATTTCTTATATGATAACAAAGTTATTAAGAAGAAAATTGATGTGAAAGATGCCTTTACAAATGAGTTCCTTCCAAGTGAAAAATGAGTGGATTACAAATAAAAGATATTGTGAAATCTTTCGATGGAAAGAATGTATTAGCAAATATTAGTGCTTCTATACGAGAGGGAGAATTCGTTTCCTTTGTAGGACCCAGTGGTTGCGGGAAAAGCACATTATTAAATATGATTGCAAATGTTGAAAATCCAACAAGTGGGAACGTAACGTATAAGGATAAGCAAGTACAAGAGCAAGATGCTGTAAGTTATATGCCGCAACAAGATTTATTGCTGCCATGGCGATCAGCTTTGCAAAATATCGTTCTTCCGTTAGAAATCGAAGGGAAGCTGAAAAAACAAAGGCTGGCAGAAGGAATGGAAGCGTTGAAGCAGTTTGAACTAGATGAATATGCAGATCATTATCCAGATGAATTATCAGGTGGAATGCGTCAAAGAATTAGCTTCCTTCGCACATATTTATGTGAAAAGCCAATTATGCTACTTGATGAGCCTTTTGGAAAATTAGATGCCTTTACAAAAATGGAAGTACACAGCTGGCTTTTAAACTCTTGGCACCAAGAGAAGCAAACAATCGTTATGGTTACACATGACTTAGATGAGGCAATCTTGCTATCGGATCGCGTATTTATTTTATCTCAAAGACCAGCGTCAATAGTTGGTGAGGTAAAAGTGAAATTACCTAGGCCACGAACGATGGATATGTTAACATCGCTTGAGTTAAAGAAGGATAAGGAAGAAATTTTGAGAGTATTAGCTCCTTATATGAAAAAATAGAAAAAGTCTTTTAACAGTTTTTTGTATAATTACTGTTAAGAGGCTTTTTCTATAGGAGAAGAAGGAACAAAGGAAAAAATAGAGAATAGAATATAACAGAGTAGTTTATACTCTTAATATAACAAATGCTAAAGGAGTGAAAGGATAAAATGACTTTATCAACTGTTCTTCAAATGGTTTTAGCTTGATGTGGGAGAAGTCTGCCCATTTTTAACGATTAAGCTAAATTGAAGACAGCAGGTAAAGAACCTTAATCCTTTTTTACGATAATATGTAATGGGTAAGGTGTATTCACCTTACCCATTTTTTATATGCACAATTAAATAAGGCTTTATACTGTCGCTCTCTCTTATTTAGCTTATGGATGATAAGTAAAGGAGAGAAAAAAATGAGTATATTAACAGTAGAAAATTTAAGTCATTCGTATGGTGAGAAAACCATTTTATATAATACGTGCTTTCGATTATTAAAGGGCGAGCATGTTGGGTTAGTAGGGAAAAATGGAATTGGAAAATCAACATTGTTAAGGATTTTAACAGGAGAACTTATACATGATGATGGGAACATTGAATGGTTTCCGCATGTGAAGGTAGGTTTTTTACAGCAGCATATGGATTTACAAGAGGGGATAACGATTGAAAGATATTTACAAAGTGCATTTTCTGATTTGTATGCGATTGAATGTGAGATGTTAAAAATTGCTGAAGAAATGAATGGAGCAGGAGAAGTAGAAAAACTGTTAGTAAAGTATGGAGAATTACAAACTATATTGGAAAGTTCTAATTTCTATCAAATTCATACAGAAATTGAAGAAGTAGCAATTGGTTTAGGGTTGTTTGAGGTAGGTTTGGAAAAGGATGTTTCAAAGTTAAGTGGAGGACAACGAACAAAGTTATTACTTGGGAAGCTCCTTTTAGAAAAAGCTGATGTTTTATTGCTAGATGAGCCAACAAACTATTTAGATACAGCTCATATAGAATGGTTGCGATCATATTTGAGACTGTATGAAAAAGCTTATGTAATCATTTCACATGACGAAGTATTTTTGAACAGTATTACGAATGTTATTTATCATCTAGAAGGAGGGAAAGTGAAGCGATACGCAGGAAATTATGAAAAGTTTGTGCAAAGTTATCAAGTGCAAACGAAACAATTACAATCGGCGTATACGAAACAACAAAAAGAAATTGCTCAGTTAGAAACATTTATTCAAAAAAATAAAATTCGAAAAGCGAAACAGGCTAAAAGTCGAGAGAAAGTGTTAGAGAAAATGCAAAGGGTTGAAAAGGTTAATCATGTAACTCAAACTCGTTTTGATTTCAATGTTTATGAGGAGCCAGTGAGTCGTATATTGCAAGCTGAGAAACTAAGGATAGGATATAGTGATCCGTTATGTCCAGAGTTGAATTTACAAGTGAAAAAGGGAGAAAAGATAGCGATTGTTGGTCATAATGGAATTGGAAAAACGACGATGTTAAAAACGTTATTAGGTCAAATAAAACCGCTAAGTGGTTCAATTTCTGTTGGAGAACGAGTAAATCCTGCTTATTTTGCACAGGAGGAGTTTGCTTCAGAAACAACACCATTAGAGAAAGTTTGGGCAGAACGACCAGATATGACAAAGAAAGAAGTGCGCCAAGCATTAGCAAAGTGTGGATTGAAAGAAGAACACGTATTAAAACCTATTCGTTTATTAAGCGGCGGAGAACAAACGAAAGTACGTTTATGTGAACTTATCGTAACGAAAAGCAATGTTTTAATTTTAGATGAACCAACTAATCATTTGGATATAGAAACAAAGAAGTCCTTGCAGGAAGCGTTACAACAATATAAAGGAACAGTTTTACTTGTCTCACATGAGCCTTCTTTCTATGAAGCATGGATAACAAAAGTATGGAATATAGAAGAATGGAACGTTTAACAGTATGAATAAAGAAAAGGCATTAGCTTATATAAGCTAATGCCTTTTCTTTGTGATTAACATGATTTTCGAGAACTCTTACATGAGAATTGTATGAAGAAGCACTCTTATGGTGCGCTTATAAGCGTGCTTTTTCTTTTGTTATGTTTATATTTATAATAATACTAGATGCCTTTCCCTAATAGGCGACTATCTTCTTTTATATATATAGATAGTTTGGAATGGAATGAAAATAATTCCTATATGTAAAGGATAATGTGATTACTATAGGAAGACAATAGAACTTAAAGGAAATTCATGTAAAATTCAGATGAACTTCACATGAACTTCATATTAGAAACTAAATATAAATATAATAGGTTATTGTAATACTAATTTATGATTTTTCATAAAATTAAAAGTTTGAATTTAGGATAGAGCACTCAAACCTAAATTCAAACTTTAGTGAAATAATTAAGGGATGTTACCTTTAGTTTTCGCTAATGGATGCATTTACAAGTTCGGCGGGATTACCTGTTCCTGCCCCTCCGATTGTAACCGATCCACCAGGAGGAATTTCACCATTCCATCCTGCATTCGTAATTACGTAATGATTATTTATTTTACTACTAATTTTAGAATCCCAAACTTGCGTTAAATTGCCTTTATAATCAAATTCTAATTTCCAGTTTTTAATAGGGATCGTCCCGGTATTTTTAATTATAATCGAGAAGTTGTAACCACTTCCCCAATTGGAAGTGACAGAAAAGGTAGCATTGCCATTTCCACCAGGAGGTGTCGTATTAGCATCATCTGTTTTAACTGTAATAGCGGTAGGTTGCGACTTATTTCCAGCAGCATCTTTGGCAATTACTGAAAATGTGTATTCTGTATTAGGTTTCAAGTTTTTAATTGTAATGCTATTTATTGTTGTACTCCATTTTTCTTCTCCGGCAGTAATTTCATATTCAGTAACTCCTACGTTATCAGTAGATGCAGTCCAGTTCAATTGAACTGAGTTTGAATTTTTATTTGTAACAGCAATATTTTTTGCGTTTGTTGGTGGCTCAGTATCTTTTTGAGTAATAGGTCCACCCAGTAATTCTTTTACTAACGTATCAAGTAATTTAGGTCCACTACAACTATATTTTGGACTTGTACGGCAATCCCCACTTAATTCCCAAAACATTGCTCCACTTAAACCTTTCGTTTTTATATAGTCTGTTTTATATTTCATAGATTCATTGTCATCGTAGCTAATAAATGAGCCTGTAGTCGCGTTATATAAATAAGGTACTTTCGCTACATCGTTCCAGTAGCGAACAAACCCATTTTTATTAACATAATTAGCTGCTAAATCACCATAATCGTACACACCTGTGTCACCGGTAGAATAATCATCCCAAGTACCTTTAGAGGCTAGCTTTCCATCACTACCTGGTTTACAAGGTTGGTATTGTCCGTTATTTTCTTTTCCGCAACTCTTCCATCCACGTCCGTAAAAAGGTACACCTAATACGAGTTTATCCGCTGGAACACCTTCATTTGTATAAATGTCTATAGCACCATCTACGTAAAATTTCGTATCCGCTGCTGGGTCATTTGGATCTTTGTATAGAGCTGCATTATGGTTAGAAGTAGGTTCCCATCCACCATGGAAGTCATATGTCATAATATTAATCCAATCAAGTATTTGAGAGATTTTCTTTAGCTCTGTATGATCAGCATAACGTTGGCTTGCACCTGAAGCGATTGTTAGTAAATATTGTTTACCATCTTCTGCACCAGCTTTAGTTAGTGCATTTCGAACATCTTGAAGAAGTAGAGTGAAGTTTTGCTTATCTTCAGGACGATAACTACCACCAGGAATCGTTTCAACGCCAGGATATTCCCAATCTAAATCAACACCGTCAAATCCATATTCGCGTAGGAAATCGACTGTAGATTCAGCAAATACTTTTCTTGTTTTTTCATCAGCGGCCATATCAGAAAAGCGGTTAGACCAAGTCCAGCCACCAACGGAAATAATTGTTTTTAAGTGTGGATACTTAGCTTTTAATCGTTTCAGTTCTCCGAAATTTCCGCAGCGGGCGTATTTATCACAATCTTCCCAAGTTGCCCCTGATCCTGGATAAGATTTTGTGACGTCAGCCCATGGTTCACCTAATACGAGAGTACCATTAGGAACTTCTTTATTTTGCAGTGGTACACCAGATTCTTTACAGTTCCACGTTTGTTTATTTGGATTATCAGGGTGTGTAGAAGGATTTCCATGTTTTCCATTCCAGCAAATATCAGCAAATGCATAGTTTAGATGAGTGAGTTTTGATGCATCAATTTCTGCAACTTGATAATTACGTCCGTAAATGCCCCATGAAGGAAAATACCCAACAATTTTTTGACCTTGCTTTGGTGAATCTGCTAATGCGAAGTTTGGAGTAATAAAGTTTGTGAGAAAAAGAGGTAAGAAGAGTAGTAGGGATAGTAATAGCAGTGTGAATTTTTTTGATTTCATAGCCATTTCTCCTTTCAAAATAAAAGATATATTTAAAGGCATGCGCCAATAAATCAAAATGAATCTAGATGTATAAATCATCTAGATGAAAATGATCAGACATCACGAAGTCTATACAAGAAGCTAGGGATGATTAAATCGTAACAAATGTAAGATTTAGTGTAAACGCTTTATTCGATTCGGAAGGATTTTCTCAATATAAAAAGGCTTGAATACAAACTGTATATGAAAATGAAATATTTGTGAGGTAGAAAATAGCGCCTTATAAATAAAATTGAGAAAAAATTGTATGAAGTCGATTTCTTATGACGTAGCAAGATGAGAAAATATCATGTAAAATAATAGTAAAAATATGTAAAGGAGGGAATAGTGTGGATGTGTTTTTGAATATTGCTGAAGAAAAAATTCGTCAAGCAATACGGAATGGTGACCTTGATAATATTCCGGGAAAAGGAAAGCCACTACAATTAGAAGATCTTTCGATGGTACCTCCAGAACTTAGAATGAGTTATAAAGTTTTAAAAAATGCGGGAATGATTCCCCGAGAAATGGAACTACAAAAAGATATATTAAAAATAGAGGATTTAATCGCTTGCTGTTATGATGAAGAAGAGAGAAAAAAATTACAAGAAGAGTTAACAGCAAAAACACTACGCTTTCAGCAGGTAATGGAAAAAAGAAAGATTAAAGACAGTTCAGCATTTCGTATGTATCAAGGTAAAGTATTTCGTAAACTACGTTAAGAGGGATAAGATGAATAAATTTGAAACGATAGAAGAATTAGCAACATACATTGAAGAACAACCATTAGTACTTCTGTTTATTAAAACGGAAAATTGTGGTGTTTGTGATGTTATGTTAAGGAAAGTAAATTACGTATTAGAGAATTATGATTACGTGGAGAAAATAGAGATATTACTGCAAGACATGCAAGAGGTTGCGGGGCGATATGCAGTATTTACAGGTCCAACAATTTTATTATTTCATAATGGAAAAGAGATTCTTCGTGAATCGCGTTTCATTTCACTTGAAAATCTAGAGAGAAGCATTCAATTATTCGAAGATTAAGGGAGGGATCTATATGGAATTTATTATTTTCATACTATTATTTGTTGTAATTGGAATAATCGTAATAGCGGTTCGTTCAAACAAAAAGAAGGTAAATCTTGCGAAACAAAATAATATACATAATTCGTCTAATAGCTCATCACCATTATTTTTCTTTGCTGGATCGGATAATGATGGCGGTTCACATGATTGTGGAGGATCTTCTGGTGGAGATAGTGGAGGTAGCTGCGATGGCGGCGGCGGTGGCGATTGATGAGAATACGCCTTATATAGGCGTATTTCTTTTTTAAACAAACGTTTGATTAGATGGCTTACATATGCATAAAAACAGTTAAACAAACGTTTGATTAAATATTTTTAATATACTAAGGGGAATGAAAATGAAGAGGGAGCCGAAAGTGAAAAACAAGGGAAAAGTAGCGTTATTTTTAATAGCTGCGGGAAGCGTATTTCTTGTTAAATTAGGATTTAAATTTGGAATAATACATATGATTCGAACTTGGTTTGAAAGTACGTTTTCTTAAATAAAGAATATAGCCTCTTGCGATAGAGGTTTTTTATTTGTTATTATTAGACTGAACGGTCGGTTTAAAGAGGTGTAAATATGAGAAGAAGCGCAGAAGAGATCAAAAAAGAAATTGCATATAAAGCAGAAAGTCTGTTTTCACAAAAAGGCTATGCAGCTACATCTATGGAAGATATTTGTGAAATTACAGAGCGGAGTAAAGGAAGCATTTATTATCACTTTAAAAGTAAAGAAGAATTATTTTTATTTGTAGTGAAGCAGTATACGTATGATTGGCTTGAGAAATGGAATGAAAAAGAGAAGTTGTATAGTACGAGTACTGAAAAACTATATGGTCTCGCGGAATATTATGTAGAGGACATACAGCAACCTATTTCTAATGCAATAGAAGAATTTTCTATGAGCCAAGTTGTAAGCAAAGAAACTTTGGATGAAATGTTAGCTTTAACTAGAGAATCATACGTTATGTTTGAGAAATTAATTGAAGCAGGCATACAGTCTGGAGAGTTTCGTGAAGATAATACGCGCGATCTTATGTATATTGTGAATGGATTATTATCAGGGCTTGGAGTACTTTACTACGAGTTAGATTATAAAGAGCTGAAACGTATTTATAAAAAGGCGATAGATGTATTGTTAAAAGGAATGGCAGCTGAATAATAAGTCAGTTGCTTTTCTTACAAAATATATTAGACCGAACGGTCGGTTTGTGAAAGGGGAATGAAAATGAACGCTTTATTTAAAAATCGAGCATTTATGCTCGTTATGGCATCTGATATTTTACAACAATTTGCAATTTGGATCAGAAATATGGCTCTTTTGTATTTCATAATGGAGAGAACGAATAATGATCCAGTTTCAGTTTCGTTGTTATCGGTTATGGAATATGCACCTATCTTTATTTTCTCGTTTATTGGTGGTGCACTAGCTGATCGCTGGAATCCGAAAAGAACGATGGTTGCTGGAGATGTGTTAAGTGTACTATCTATCATAGGTATTGTCTTGTTGTTAAAGCTAGATTATTGGCAGGCTATATTTTTTGCAACACTCATTTCCGCGATTGTAGGCCAGTTTTCTCAGCCATCATCCTCGCGTATATTTAAGCGCTACGTAAAGGAAGAACAGGTAGCGAATGCGATTGCATTTAACCAAACATTACAGTCATTATTTATGATTTTTGGACCAGTGGTAGGATCGCTTGTGTATACACAACTTGGTTTATTTACGTCACTATATAGCTTAATCATTTTATTTTTGTTATCTGCTATCGCTCTTTCTTTTTTACCGAAATGGATTGAACAAGAGCAAGTGGTGAGAGATTCATTGAAAAATGATATAAAAGAAGGTTGGAAATATGTTCTTCATACGAAAAATTTACGTATGATTACGATTACTTTTACTATTATGGGCTTAGCTGTTGGACTAACGAATCCATTAGAGGTGTTTCTTGTAATAGAACGCCTTGGAATGGAAAAGGAAGCAGTTCAATATTTAGCTGCAGCTGATGGAATAGGTATGTTAATTGGTGGTATTATTGCTGCAGTTTTCGCTTCAAAAGTGAATCCGAAAAAGATGTTTGTATTCGGTATGAGCATATTAGCGATGTCATTTTTAGTAGAAGGGCTATCTACATCATTTTGGATTACTAGTTTCATGAGATTTGGAACAGGTATTTGTTTAGCTTGTGTTAATATCGTTGTCGGTACGCTTATGATTCAACTTGTACCAGAAAATATGGTTGGAAGAGTAAATGGAACAATTTTACCGCTGTTTATGGGAGCTATGCTAATTGGTACTGCTTTAGCTGGAGGATTAAAGGAAATGACTTCACTAGTTATTGTATTTTGTATAGCAATGGCACTTATATTATTGGCAATAGGACCAGTTCTACGCATGCAAATAAAGAATGAAGATGTCGTTAATAAAGAGGAACTAACAAATTCGTTAGCTTCGAAATAACTATTGTAAGGGAGCAGAATTGCTCCCTTTTTCTTTGGGGAACTTTTGACAACTATATGAGCCAATTATATACTGATGATGTAAAAACGATTTTACAGGTTAGGAGAAATGGTGTGAAAAATCAAATCCATGAATTACGCACTGAAAATAATATTTCACAAGGCGCATTAGCTGATAAATGTAAGGTTTCTAGACAGACGATAAATGCAATTGAGAATAATAAATATGATCCAAGCTTAGCATTAGCGTTCCGTTTAGCGGAAGTATTAGGAACAACTGTTGATAAACTATTTTTGTACAAGCAGTAGGGGGAGTAGTTGTTGGGGAAAGAGAAAATAAGCTTTTTCGTTACTGTATTAGTAGCTATAGGTACGTTAGTGTTTGCACTTTATTATTGGTTAACTGAACTTCAAGTAAATTGGTATGCACTATTTATTTGTAGCATCGCGTTACATTATCTATTTAAAAGTTTGGCATCATATAGCGTTGAAGGGGAAACTGAGGAAAACGAAGATTTAGAAAAACATGTATTAAAAAGGAGTGCAAATGTTACGTATTATGTACTCGTTGTATTCATTTTTGGTTTGTTTTTCGCATCAGTAGGTTTTAATAAATGGATTGATTTTCATAACATACCGCTATTGTTTGCGTTATGTGCTGCGATAGTTGTAAAGCCAGCTGTTGAGTTTTTAATTGTAAGACGTTATCGATAAAAAAGATCCACTTCTCGCAAGAAGAGGATCTTTTTCTTATAGCGTTTTAGTTTTGGGATTAGGTGGTGTAACGGATGTATTATTTTCAGGGACTCTAGTTAATAGGAATCCACCGATAATAAACAATACAATAATACTAAGAACACCAGCGTTCGTTTTTCCAGTTAATTGCGTTGTAACACCGACTAATACTGGACCCATAATCGCGGCAAACTTGCCAAATATATTATAAAATCCGAAGAATTCATTTGCAGATTCTTTAGGTACTAGTTTTGCAAAATAGGACCGACTAAGCGCTTGAATACCACCTTGAGAAGTGGCAACTAACATTGCTAAGATCCAGAAATCGAGTGTTGTTTTTAAGAAATAAGCATATGTGCAGATAATGATATAAATAATAATACCGACATATAGCATTTTTTTACCTGTAAAGGTTTCTGATAATTTTCCATATAGTAAAGCGAATGGACAAGCTACAATTTGTGTGACAAATAAGATGATTAATAGATTCGTTGCACTAATACCAAGATCTGTTCCGTAAGCGGTAGACATAGTAATAATTGTATCGACCCCATCAATATAGAAAAAGTAAGCGATTAGAAACATAAAGACCGTTTTATATTCTTTAATATTTTTAAAAGTCTCAGTAAGGCGTTTGAAGCTCATTGTAATTGGTCTTGGATGACGTTCAATATAATGTGTTTGTTCTACGTTTTTCAGCATTGGAATTGTAAATAGTCCCCACCAAAGAGCAGTTATCGCGAATGAAATTTGACTAGCAATGCCAACTGATAAAGGGATAGTTCCTTTTTGAGCAAGAATAATAAGAGCGATACAACCGATAAAAGGAATAGTACTCCCAATATAGCCTAAAGCGAAACCTCTCGTAGAAATTCGGTCCATTCTATCTTCAGTAGTGACATCTACTAAAAATGCATCATAAAAAATGTTTGCCCCAGCAAAACCGACTAATGCGAGCATATAGCATCCTAATAATAAGTACCACTGAGATGTTGGAACAACTGCTAGCATACTTGTAAATACGATGCCGAGTCCAAAGAAGAATGTGAAAAATCGCTTTTTAAATCCTTTATAATCAGCAACTGTGCCGAGAATAGGAGCAAGTATAGAAATTAAAAGTGTTGCGAATGAGTTTGCATATCCCCAATATGCTGTTGAAGTTGCACCGGATAATCCAGCTTCTTTTGCAGCTGCTTTAAAGTAAATTGGAAATAATGCGGTTGTAATGACGAGCGAATATACCGAGTTCGCCCAATCGTATAATATCCAGCTTTTTTCTTGTCTGGACATTTTTTTCATATAATGTTCCCCCTTAAATTTGTTCTACTAACAGTGTACAAAAATAAAAATTATAAAAAGAGAAACAGTGATGAATTTTACATAACTTTTACATATATACACAGTTCTTTACAATTGAAGTAAATCCTCTACAATTGACCCGTCTGTTTCACCTAAGTGTAAACCGAGTAGTCTAGCGATAGTTGGACCTTCATCAATAAGTCTTATATACGGGACGGTAACACCGCTTTTTATCCCTTTCCCAGCAGCGATAAAAATTGTTTCATAGTTAGGTTTTGTTGGAGAGTATCCATGCGTACCAAATGTATATTTTTTACTAGGCGTAACATCTTTTTTAGTAATTTCTTTTATAAAATCTCCTGTATAGTTTTCAGTGAAATAATACCCTTCTCGCGCTTCTAACATAAATAAACAGTTACCATCTGCACCGCATTCCTTTGCATCTTCATCGTGAAGTATAAATTCAATTCCGTTTTGTTTATGTTTAAGTAGTTCTTCAAGGAGTAGTTGTACTTCTCGAATTGTATCCGTATCATTTTTGTCCTTCACATATACATAGGCAGAGCCGTCACAACTTTGGCAATAGACCTTCCAGTCTATTAATTTACCTTTTTTATTTAGAGATATAAGTCCTCTTTGGTGGAATAGCACATTTAATTGGATGGATTTGTTTTCACTTAAAGCGCTATGATCACCAAGGGCGATAATTGTACTTTCTTCGTATAGGTCACTATCTTTTAATGCTTGAATAATTTTTCCTAGACGTTCATCGTGCCTATGGATGGCAGCTACTGTTTCGTTAGATTCAAATCCATAATAGTGTCTTTGGGTGTCTAAATCGGTGAAATGTACAAACATAATATTAGGCTTTTTCGTCTGGATTGTATGCACAGCAGAAGCAAGTACGAAATCATCGAGTTCAGGTTGTGATAATCCATTTCGTATATGGCCGAAACGACGATTTAAATCTAATTGATATAGCGGGCTACCGCTAAATAAGGAAACTAAAACTTGATTTTGCCACGGTCTATTTGGAAAGATTTCTGGTAAATTGTAATCAATATTTGCTTTGCCAGTAACAGGCCATAGAAGGGCAGCTGTCGTTAAATTTGCTTTACGTGCTTCATCGTATAACGTTGTTCCTTTAATGGATTTTCGGTACCAATGCCAATCTGGTGATTCGCGTCCAGGTTGAAGTAATGTATTGCTAACAACACCGTGCTTGTTAGGGTAATTACCGGTTACGATTGTTGAGTGGCTTGGATATGTTACAGAAGGATAAATTGGTTCTACTTTTTCGACAACCGTGCCATTTTTTATTAGAGATTGGAAATGAGGTAATTTTTGTAGTATAGGAAAATCTAAAGCTGATAAACAGTCGAATGATAAAATAATGACACGATTCGTTAATGCTTTATCCATAAAGTAATCCTCCTAATTATATAAAACCTATTATTATATATTACTATTAATACCTAGTAATAAAAATATATTTTTTGAATAAAATTTATATGTTTATTTTCAGAAAAATTAAACATATAATTAAGTATAAGGGAATGAATGGAAGGAGGGAATACTATGGATTGGCTAGATGGATTTGGTATCTTTTACATCATTGGCGGAATTACGATTATCCTTGTATTTGCTATTTCGTATTTACTAAAGAAACGGTTTCCAGACAAGCAGTTTGATATTATATTTGCACTTAGTTTAATACTTCTTTGCTTAGCATCCTTTCCCATTACAATGATGGTTATTGGTGGATGGGAAGGAATGGGATATGGATTTATTGGTTTCTTCGTCCTACTGGGCACACTTATCGGTATGATTGCACATCAACTTTTAAAAATCTCGCGAAAAAGCTACGTATAAAACTGTAAAAAATGAAAAGAATATATAAAAATAAGAAAATTCGCTCTTGTTTTGAAGTGAAATTTATATTATGATATTCAACAAATTTATTTCGTTATAACGATGAAAAAGGACTAGTACATGTACAACCTTTTTAGCAGAGAGAGAATCCGTCAGGCTGGAAGATTCTTAAAAGGGCGATATGGAACCTACCTTTGAGTTCTGCATATGCAGCGGGAATTTCCCGTTATCAAAAAGAGAGCATGCGCAATTTTTGTGCATGAATCAGGGTGGTAACGCCGGCAAAGCTCGGTCCCTATTTAGGGACGCGGGCTTTTTTGTATTTTCTAGAAGGAGGAAGACTAACTATGGCAAAAGAACAAGTACAAGCAATTACGAAGATGGAAGAGGACTTTGCACAGTGGTACACAGATATTGTAAAAAAAGCAGAACTTGTTGATTATTCAAGTGTAAAAGGGTGTATGATTTTACGTCCATATGGTTATGCATTGTGGGAAAATATGCAAAAAGTGATGGATGAGAAGTTAAAAGCAACGGGTCATGAAAATGTGTATATGCCAATGTTTATCCCAGAGAGCTTATTGCAAAAAGAGAAGGATCATGTAGAAGGATTTGCTCCTGAAGTAGCATGGGTGACACATGGCGGGGATGAAAAATTAGCGGAAAGACTTTGTATACGCCCTACATCTGAAACTTTATTCTGTGAACATTTTTCAAAAATTGTGCAATCCTATAATGATTTGCCAAAGTTATATAATCAGTGGTGTTCAGTAGTTCGATGGGAGAAAACAACGCGACCATTCCTTCGTACAACGGAATTCTTATGGCAAGAGGGTCATACAATTCATGAAACAGCAGAAGAATCTCAAACTGAAACGTTAAATATTTTAAATCTATATGCTTCTTTCTGTGAAGACTACTTAGCGATACCAGTAATTAAAGGACAAAAAACAGACAAAGAAAAGTTTGCGGGAGCAAAGGCAACTTATACGATTGAAAGTTTAATGCATGATGGAAAAGCACTTCAAACAGGAACATCTCATAACTTTGGAACGAATTTCTCAGAAGCATTTGATATTAAATTTTTAGATCGTAACGGTAAATGGCAATATGTACACCAAACATCTTGGGGCGTATCAACAAGAATGATAGGTGGACTGATTATGGTTCATAGTGATAATAATGGACTTGTAATGCCACCAAAAGTTGCTCCAGTGCAAGTTGTTATTGTGCCGATTGCTCAGCATAAAGAAGGAGTTATAGCGAAAGCGACAGAGCTACAAGGACATATTCAAAAGGTTGCACGAGTAAAAATAGATGCTAGCAATAAAACGCCAGGCTGGAAATTTAATGAGTATGAAATGAAGGGCATTCCAATTCGATTAGAAGTTGGTCCTAAAGATATTGAAAAGAATCAAGTAGTACTTGTAAGAAGAGATACGAAAGAAAAAGAATTTATATCAATGGATCAATTAGAAGAACGTATTCCAGCACTACTTGAAGAAATTCATATTTCTTTATTTAATAAAGCAAAAGTATTTCGCGATGAGAATACGTATAGTGTGACGAATTTCGAAGAGATGAAAAAAGTAGCTGATGAAAAGCAAGGGTTTATTAAAGCGATGTGGTGCGGAGAATTAGCTTGTGAAGAGAAACTAAAAGAAGAAGTTGGAGTATCTTCTCGCTGTATGCCTTTTGAGCAAGAGCATGTAGCTGACGAATGTATTTGTTGTGGTAAAGAAGCTAAGCAAATGGTGTATTGGGGAAAAGCGTATTAATAATCTTTTGATAGAAATGATGAAAAGGACTTTGGGCTGCATAATAAAATGCAATCCAAAGTCCTTTTTAGTTTTACAATTTGTTTCATGTATTTTTTAGATGGAGGATGTGTTTTTATTTTGCGTTTTTACGGCGAATAAATAGTAGCATACCAATTAGGAATGTTGAAAGTCCCATTAAAATAGATGCAGGATAATGTGTTGCAGTATTAGGTAACTTATCGCCTTGTTTTTTCGCATTATCTTTTACATTACCACCTTGGGAACCGTTGCCACCTTGAGAACTGCTATCGCTTTTAACACGGTTACCGCCTTGAGAGCCATTGCCACCTTGAGAACTGCTATCGCTTTTAACACGGCCGCCCCCCTGAGAACCATTGCTGCCAGAACCATTGCCGCCAGAACCATTGCTGCCAGAACCGCTGCCACCAGAGCCGTTGCCGCCAGAACCATTGCCACTAGAACCATTGCCACTAGAACCACTGCCACCAGAACCATTGCCGCCAGAACCGCTGCCACCAGAACCACTGCCACCAGAACCATTGCCGCCAGAACCGCTGCCATCAGAACCGTTGCCACCAGAACCGTTGCCGCCAGAACCACTGCCACCAGAACCATTGCCGCCAGAACCGTTGCCGCCAGAACCACTGCCACCAGAACCGCTGCCATCAGAACCGTTGCCACCAGAACCGTTGCCGCCAGAACCGTTGCCACCAGAACCGCTGCCACCAGAACCGTTGCCGCCAGAACCGTTGCCACCAGAGCCATTGCCACCAGAACCGTTGCCATCAGAGCCACTATCGTCCTGAGAACCACCGTTTCCTGGTGGTTTATTATTATCTTTTAAGTTACCTTCTGCGAAATGATCGTTATTTTGTACAATTGCGTTTGTTGCTGGAGAGAAATTTTCTGTTGCTGCATTACCGATATTTAAACCACTAAAAAAAGATAAAGAGAGTGTTGATGCTAAAATGAAGATTTTCGTCATTGTTTACCTCCTAAGAAATTAATATTCCATCTAAAATACATCCCTTTGTAATATTTCATAGGAAAAAGGGTTTTATGCAAAAAAAACTATATATAGAAAAAGGTGGTGTATTTCTAAAGAGAGAAAAGAGTTAGTGTAAACTCTTTACCCCGCTATTCGCCGGGCAGTAAGATGCCCACCTGAAAATTCAGCGAAAGCAAAGAAGTTAGGTGGGGGCGGGCTGTCCGTAAAAGCCCGATTGGTGAGGGCTAATAATCAGTGGGGGATGAACAAAACCCCCACTGATTAAAGTTTCACTTTATAAATAGTAGAGCAGTGAGAATTTTACATGCATTACAGTAGAGGAAGTGACAGCAGATGAAAGCATATATTGCATTTGATATTGGTGGTACACAAATTAAATATGGAATTGTTTCAGAAACAGGAACAGTACTAAAGCATAAAACAGTTCCAACAGAAATTCATTTGGGTGGGGAACAAATCATTCAAAAACTCATTCTTTTATCAAAAAAATTAATGAGTGAACATACGATTTCGGGAATTGGTATTAGTACTGCGGGAATTGTTGACGTTAATAAAGGGATTGTGACGGGAGGTGCGGATCATATTCCAGGCTATAGTACAATTCCTATTATTGATAGATTGCAAGCGATATTAAAAGTTTCTGTATCCATTGACAATGATGTGAATTGTGCAGCGTTTGGAGAAAAGTGGAACGGTATTGGAAGAGATAAAAGAAACTTTATTATGCTTACCCTTGGAACTGGGATTGGGGGAGCGATTTTTATAGATGGAGAATTGTACCGAGGACATTCATTTAGTGCTGGTGAATGGGGAAATATGTTAATAGAAGGGAAAACGTTTGAAGAGGTTGCTTCCATTTCAGGGTTAATTCATCTTGTACGAAAATATAAAGGTGAAAGTGAGTGGAATGGAAAAACGATTTTCGAATTGTATGATAAAGGGGATAGGGAAGTTACGCAAGCGGTTGAAGTTTTCTTTAAACATTTAGCTATTGGGATTAGTAATCTTGCTTATATTTTTAATCCAGAAATGATTGTTATAGGTGGCGGAATTACTGATAGAGGAAATAAGTTCTTAAAAGAAGTAAAAGAAGAGGTAGAAAAATATTTACACAAAGAGATTTATAGTAATTGTGAGATTGAGCTTGCGCAAAACGGTAATTGCGCAGGAATGATTGGTTCTATTTACCACTTCTTACATCATCATAAGTAAATTATATGAATGTTTTCATATAACTGAGAATTTATCCTTTTTATCACTAGGTAAATAATGCTACAATATAAGGGAAGAATACAATATTTTCCGCCTTGGAAAATGCTTTGTAGAAAGGAAGAAACTTCATGCCTATTATTTTAGAAAAAGGTCAAAAGATCGATTTAACGAAAGGACAACCAAAAGTAGCAAAACTACAGGTTGGCTTAGGCTGGGATCCAATTGGGCAATCAGGTGGGTTTCTGTCTTCATTATTTGGAAGTAAACCAAATGTAGATTGTGATGCATCTGTTGTTATGTTAGAAGGGGATCGTTTTGTAAACAAAAACGATTTAGTTTACTTCGGAAACAAGCTTTCTACTTGTGGTAGTATTATTCATTCAGGAGATAATTTAACAGGTGAAGGCGCTGGTGATGACGAAACAATTTTCGTAGAATTACATAAAGTTCCGAGCCGTATTAATCGTTTAGTATTCGTTGTAAATATTTATGACTGTGTAAATCGTCGTCAAGATTTCGGGATGATTCGTAATGCATATATTCGTATTCAAAACCCGCAAACTGGCGAAGAATTAGCGCGCTATAATTTATCGGATAATTATGCTGGAAAAACGACTCTAATCGCAGGTGAAATGTATCGCCACGGAAGTGAATGGAAGTTTTCAGCTGTTGGAGAAGGCACACAAGATAAAAACTTAAGTGAGATTGTATCACGTTATCAATAAAATAAACCGAGGAGGAATTGAATATGGCATCAATTTCATTGAAAAAAGGACAAAAGGTAGACTTAACAAAAACGAATCCAGGTCTTTCAAAAGTTCTTGTAGGACTTGGTTGGGATACGAATCGTTATGACGGACAAAACGATTTCGATTTAGATGTTAGTATTTTCTTAGTAGGTGCTAACGGTAAAGTTTCAGGTGCAGAGGATTTCGTTTTCTATAATAACCCTAAAGGTGCGAATGGTGCTGTAGAGCATTTGGGAGATAACCGAACTGGTGACGGTGAAGGTGATGACGAAGCGATTAAAGTAGATTTGAAAAATGTACCTGCACATATCGAACGTATTTGCTTCACAATTACAATTTATGACGGAGAAGGCCGTAGCCAAAACTTCGGACAAGTTTCTAACTCTTTCGTACGTATTTTAGATGAAGAAAAGAATGCAGAATTAATTCGTTACGATTTAGGAGAAGATTTCTCTATTGAAACAGCTGTTGTAGTAGGTGAATTATACCGTCATGCAGGTGACTGGAAGTTCAATGCAATCGGAAGTGGATTCCAAGGTGGATTAGCGTCTCTATGTAATAATTTCGGTTTAGATGTAGAGTAATAGATTGATATATCCATCGGTGAAACAGATGTTTACTGATGGATATATTTTTTAAGATTAAAATATAGAGGTGAATATAAATGGTAATTCAATTGCAAAAAGGACAGAAGATTGATTTAGGTAAGACAAGCCCTGGTTTAACAAAAGCAGTAATTGGTCTTGGTTGGGATATTAAATCTTATGATGGTGGATCAGATTTCGATTTAGATGCATCTGCTTTTTTATTATATGCGAACGGAAAATGTACGAAGGAAACTGATTTTATCTTCTATAACAATTTACAGTCTCCTTGTGGATCTGTTTTACATACAGGAGATAACCGTACAGGTGAAGGCGACGGGGATGATGAGCAACTTGTTGTAGATTTGAAAAAGGTTCCAGCAGATGTTCATAAAATTGCTATTACAGTTACAATTTATGATGGAGAAGGCCGTAATCAAAACTTTGGACAAGTCGGAAACGCATTTGTTCGTTTAGCAAATGAAGAAACAAACGAAGAAGTTCTTCGTTTTGATTTAGGGGAAGATTTCTCCATCGAAACAGCAGTTGTCTTTTGTGAATTATACCGTCATAATGGACAGTGGAAGTTTAATGCAGTAGGAAGTGGATTCCAAGGTGGTTTAGGTGCGCTTGTAAGAGCGTATGGCTTGGATGCATAAGAAGGGAAACGATATTCGTTTCCTTTTTTTGACCTTTCTATAAATCTAGCAAAGAATAGGGGATAAAGGTAAGATGAGTATTTTGCAAGGAATCCTTGATACGTATGCTCAGTTTTTCGACTTGGACATGTGGATTAAAGTGTTGCAGGATCCAGTATCTTGGGGATTAATTGGTACACTTGTTGTACTTGAAGGATTATTATCTGCTGATAACGCACTTGTATTAGCAGTAATGGTAAAACACCTTCCGGAAGAAAAACGTAAAAAAGCATTATTCTATGGACTTATTGGAGCTTATGTATTCCGATTTATTGCAATTGGAATCGGAATGTTCTTAATTAAATTATGGTGGGTAAAACTTCTTGGTGCACTTTACCTTGCTTGGTTATCAGTGAAATACTTTATTGATAAGCGTAAAGGTGCAAGTGAAGAAGAAGAAGCTCATGGTATGAATCAAAATAGTATTCTCTTTAGAATGTTCGGTGTCTTCTGGGGAACGGTTGCGATGGTCGAATTAATGGATATCGCGTTCTCTGTAGATAGCGTACTTGCTGCGTTTGGTGTATCAAATGAAGTTTGGATTCTATTATTAGGTGGAATGCTTGGTATTTTAATGATGCGTGGTATCGCTGGTGTATTCTTAAAATTGTTAGAGCGTATTCCAGAGCTTGAAACGACAGCATATATTTTAATCTTAATTATCGCATCGAAAATGCTATTGTCTCTAATTGATATTCATATTAGTCATACACTGTTCTTTATTATTTTAGTTGTAGCATTTGGAGCAACATTTATACTTCACTACATGAAGAATTCTGGACAAGCTAAAGAAGAAGTTGCAGCTACTAAAAATAATCATAAATAATTGAAATGGGTTTGCTCGTTTTGCGAGCGCCCATTTTTTATAACCAAAAATAGTTTATAATAGAAGAAGGACTTAGAAAAAACGTAAATGTTTTTGGAGGTGAACTGTTGTGTTTTCACGTTTTACACTTCAACCATATGCATTAAAAGATGAATCAGATTTAAAGCAATTTGAAACACTTTTAGAAAAACGTCCACAATATGAGCTGACAGAGAATGAGATGAAATTTAGTTATATAGCATGTCGAATCCTCGGCGTTCCTAATGATGTAGATGAATATTTTAATGACCTATTTGATTATAGTGAAGCGAAAGGAATCGAAGTTTTACACGAACAAAATTTAAACAAAGTAATCGATTCGGAAAAACTTCGTCATATTCAAGAAGTGTTCGGATTACATCAAGAAGCACCAAATGGTTTGACAGTAAATAGGTTAGTGGCACACTTATCTGGGAAACAACTTTTACCGAAAGTAGACAATCCTGATTTACAGCATTATATACATACGACGTTTATTTCAGTATTGAAATTATATGAGAAACAACATAATCAATCTTTAAAGACAGAAGGCTTTCGTCGTTTCTTAATCGACATGATTAAATTAAGCGAAAATTACGTCGCAAAGTGGTTCTCTACGATTAATTATAAGAAACAAATGCCACGTATTATTTGGTACGGTGATGCACAGGAAAGCCGTATATATTTCTTATACTTTCTTATTATGCTCGGTTGTGATGTGCTTTATTATCACCCAGAAGGAAAAGATGGATTTGAGAATGTTGATGAGGAAGGAAGAAGTTTTGTTGTGTCTCATCCAAGCCGGATTTCTCTTGAACCATTTCCAGATCGCCGTCGTGAGCGTGTTGCAACAGTAGCGTATCAAGCTTCAAAGGAAATTGAACAAGTACTTCACCACGATAATTCACTATTATACAAGCCGTGGCAATTCCGTTCCTATACGCCTGTAGCCCGTACATTAAAAACGACATACGATGAACTCTTTTTAATTACGAAAGAAAAGGCATTTGTGCGCCCGACATTCTTTGTTGAGAATAAACACATTTATATCCCTTCTTTATTTGCGAAAATATCAGGTGTTTCAAAGAATGATAAAGAATATTTTCAGCGATTAAAGGCTGTTACATCATTTGATAACAGTTTATTAATTAATACATTCCCGTTTACAAAAGAACAAAAAGCCAATTTCCAATATCATTATCGAGATGCATTAGACCGCGGGGGGAAATTACATCCAGATTTAATTATGAATAGCCATTGGTGGCCGCATAAGCGTTTACCGGAAGGTTTACAACATGGGATTGCAGAGGCGATTATCCATACGTGTGAAAGTGAAATGTGTAAACCAATTGCAAAAGAAACGAAACAAGATGTAGCGCTATATGTTTTCGCACAACTCTCTCAAATACCACCGAATATGTTAGAACAGCTTGAGAAATTTGATTATTCACAAGATGTACCGAAAATTGTTATATTTAATAATGAGAAGAGTGGAGAATTAACTCGTTCTGATGCTGTTTTATTACTATTTTTAAATCAAATTGGAGTAGATGTATTCCATTTCAATCCAACGGGAAGAAACGATATTGAACCGTATATTGAAGCAGGGGCATTTGATTCACATTGGCTTGAAGAAGTTAATTTCGATCTTGAGTTTCATGGTTCATCAGCCTATAAAAATTTATCACAAACAATAAAAGGACTATTTCGTCCATTTTTATAAGGAAAGGGAGAATACCATATGAATAACCCAGTCGTACTAGATTCGAAAACAGAATTAAATGAGCAAACAGCACAAGATGTTCGCTTACAACTTAGACAAGATGCGGATGTACAACGTATTTATAATGCGGTAGATATTAAAGATCAGTTAGAATTAATTGAACTTGGAAAAGAACCTTCTATGGAGATTTCACGTTTTGCTGATCAAATTTTACATACAATGTCATTATCAAAAATAGAAGATTCAGGTGAATTATTAAAACAACTTGGCAAAATTATGGATAGGTTTGATAGCAAAGACTTTGCGGAAGAGAAAAGTGGTTTCTTCTCACGTATGTTCAAAAAAGCGGATAAAATGATTGAACAAATCTTTAGTAAGTATCAAACGATGGGCCGTGAAATTGATAAAGTGTATGTAGAAATTACGAAGTATCAAGATGAAATGAAAAAATCAATTGGTACGTTAGATGGTTTATATGAGCAAAACTTAAAATATTACTTAGACTTAGAAAAGTACGTAGTAGCAGGAGAAATGTTATTAGAGCGTTTAAATACAGAGTTAGTTCCGATGTATGAAGAGCGCGTACGTAATAATGATCAAATAGCAGGTATTGAATTAGAATCACTTAAAAACTCTGTTGAAATTTTAGAACAGCGTATTGATGATTTAGAAAAAGCGCGTATGGTTGCACTACTTACAGCACCACAAATTCGTATGATTCAACGTGGTAATAATAAATTAATTGGTAAAATCAATACCGCATTTATTACAACGATTCCTATCTTTAAAAATGGTATCATTCAGGCGGTAAATGCAAAGCGTCAAAAGCTTGTTGCAGATTCTATGGCTGAACTGGATCGCCGTACAAATGAATTACTTAAGAAAAATGCACAGAACATCGCAACGCAAAGTGTGGAAGTAGCGAGATTATCAGGTTCTTCTAGTATTAAAATGGAAACACTTGAGGAAACTTGGAACATTATTTCAAGAGGCATGCAAGAAACACAACAAATTGAAGAACAAAATAAACGTGAGCGTGAAGAAAGCCGCAAACGTATGGCTACATTAACAGAGAACATCAAAAAAGAATTACAAGGATAAAGTGAAACTTTAATCAGTGGGATAAATGAAAAGGCAATGAGGAATAGTCCTCATTGCCTTTTAGTTTTTCTTCACTAATTTAATGATTTCATTCACAACAAGTGGAATGATACTTAATAAAAGAACAAATCCCCAATCTCGCATCGTTAATGCATGCACACCGAATATATTTGCAAGGGGCGGGATGGAGATGATACAAACTTGCATAAGAACACCGATAAGAAGGGAGAAGACTAAATATTTATTTGTAAAGATCCCAATTGAAAAAATCGATTTCGTTCTTGAGCGCAAGTTAAATGAATGAACGAGCTGAGAAAAACTAAGAACAACAAATGCCATTGTTTGAGCATGTAATAGAGCATCTTCATCAATTCGTTCTGGGAAAAGAGGGAATAAATTTGTATCTCCAGTATAGAATTTTGCCCCGACGATAAAGGCTGCTAGCGTTAAAAGTCCAATTAGAGCGCCATTGAAAATAAGAAAAGGGACGCTACCGCTAAATAGGCTTTCTTTCGCACGGCGTGGCTTTTCTTTCATCACATCTGAATCTTCAGGATCAACGCCAAGTGATAGTGCAGGAAGTGTGTCGGTAATTAAATTGACCCACAAAATATGGATTGGGCGTAATGGTGTTGCCCAGCCAAGTAAAATCGCTAAAAATAAAGCGATAATTTCTCCAAAGTTACAAGAGAGTAGGAAGAGAATTGATTTTTTTATGTTACGATAAATATTTCTACCTTCCTCAACAGCTTTCACGATAGATGAGAAATTATCATCTGTTAACACCACATCGGCTGCTCCTTTTGCAACATCTGTTCCTGTAATGCCCATCGCTACGCCAACATCTGCTTGCTTTAAAGATGGAGCATCATTAACACCATCACCAGTCATAGAAACGATATTTCCTTTCGCACGTAAAGCTTTTACAATCTTCACTTTATGTTCTGGAGAGACTCTAGCAAAGACATTTAAATGATTAATTTTATTTGCTAATTCTGTATCTGAAATGTTATCTAAATCAGTTCCAATCATAATTTCAGATATTTCTTCAGCAATGCCAAGTTCTTTGGCAATGGCAAAGGCGGTGTCTTTATGGTCTCCAGTAATCATAACTGTGCGAATACCGGCTTTTTTACATTCTGTAATTGAATCTTTTACTTCTATACGCGGTGGATCAATCATACCGACAAGACCAATAAAGATGAGGTTTTCTTCAAGATGCTCTGTATCCACATCGCTTGAGTTGTATTGTTTAAATGCGAATGAAAGTACTCTTAAAGCTTCTTGAGACATTGACCCGGCAGCTTCTAATATTTGATTTGTATCAGAATCAGTTAAAACCTCGATTTTGCCGTTTTTAAAAATATGGGTACAGTGAGGTAAAAGTTTATCAATGGCGCCTTTTGTCATGCTGTAGTAGCTTTCATCGTATGTATGCACTGTTGACATCATTTTACGATCTGAATCGAAAGGTACTTCGTTAACACGTTTATGTTTATTTTCTAAATCGTCTTTTTGAATGTTAAAAGAGCTTCCCGCAACGAGAAGAGCAATTTCAGTCGGATCTCCGGTTTGTGATTCGTTATTGTAAGACGCATCATTACATAGCACCATATTTTCTAACAATAGACGCTGCGCATCATTATTGACATTTAAACTTTCTAAGCGATCATATGTGTTATCACTATAAAAGTGAGTAACGGTCATTTTATTTTGCGTTAACGTACCTGTTTTATCTGAACAAATAATTGTGACAGAACCGAGGGCTTCAACAGCTGGTAGTTTCCGAATGATAACATTTTGTTTAATCATACGTTGTACACCAATTGCAAGAACGATGGAAACGATAGCTGGCAAGCCTTCTGGGATAGCTGCAACGGCTAAACTAATAGCAGTCATAAACATTTCTAACGTATCCCGTCCCTGTAAAAAGCCGATGAGAAACATAACGATACAAATAGCTACAGCGACAAATCCTAAATATTTTCCGACTTGTGCTAAGCTTTTTTGAAGTGGTGTCATATCATCGTCTGCTTCATGTAACAGGGTAGCAATCTTACCAATTTGTGAGTTCATTCCAGTTTCAACAGCAACACCGACACCTCGTCCGTATGTAACAAGAGTAGACATAAAGGCCATATTTTTTTGATCGCCTAATGGTACTTGCTCATCACTTTGCATGGAAGGGTGGTAGATTGCATCTTTATCAACAGGGACAGACTCACCAGTTAGAGCAGATTCTTCAACCTTTAAATTTGCGGTCTCGATAAGTCGCAAATCACATGGGATATAACGTCCCGCATCTAGCATGACAATATCACCTGGAACGACTTGTTCGGATGGAATTTCTTTTAGCTCACCGTTTCGTTTTACGATGGCTTTAGGTGTTGCCATTTTTTTTAGTGCTTCTAAAGCTTGTTCTGCTTTCGATTCTTGGACGACACCGATAACAGCATTTAAAACTACGACGAGCGCAATAATACTGGCATCAGCCCATTCACCTACAAAGGCAGAAATAAGGGCAGCAATAATAAGGACATATACGAGGACATCATTAATTTGAGAAAAAATCCGCTGCCATAAAGTGCGCTTTTGTTTTGCTGTTAATTCATTTGGACCAAACTGCTTTAAGCGTTCATTTACGCTTTCGGTTGTTAAGCCATTTTGTTCATGTGTTTTAAAATCTGTTAATATTTGATCTTTCGTCTTACTGTACCAATTGCTCATAAGTAAGCACCTCCAGTAAAAACAGTTAGCAATGGTAGTGTTGCTATTATTTGTGAGTAGTATGTATGGAGAAAAAATCTAAGGTGAGGTTCTACTTCCATTGTACAGTATTTTACAGTTGGGTGAGGGAAAGAGAAGAGTTGTCATGAATTTGTTAGAAATAAAAAAAGCCTCATATAAGCGAGGCTTTTTTTACTTTTTAATTAATGTACCTAATTCTTCTGTAATAGCTTGCATTTCACTAATACTGAATGTTTCACGTTTCATAACATGCTCATAAATGTCACGTAAGTCTTCGTACATTTCTTCATTAAAGCTAGCAGCTCTCATCGCTCCAGCATTAACCATACGTAATTTTTCTTTAATAGCTTCGACCATATATTCAACGTTTTCTTCTGACTTTACGGATAAATCCACCGAAGTGTCCCCCTTTAAAATAACATAAGGATATCTTAACATTTTTTATCATTTTCGTTAATGAATCTTTTCAATCCTATTAAATTAGTAGGGATTTCCTTTATATTTAATAATTGGTTGTTTATACTATAAGTATATATTAAGAAATGCACCAAGAAGGGAAGAAACAAAAATATGGTTCAAGTATTGTTTGTTTGTCTTGGGAACATTTGCCGTTCTCCAATGGCAGAAGCGATTTTTCGAGATCTTGTCGTAAAAGAGGGACTCGAAGAGAAAATTGTCATTGATTCTGCGGGAACTGGAGATTGGCATATTGGTCATCCGCCACATAAAGGAACACAAAAAATTTTAAAAGAAAATGCAGTCACTTTTGAAGGAATTAAAGCAAGGCAAGTAGAAAAAGAAGACTTAACAAAGTTTGATTATATTATTGCCATGGACAACAAGAATATAGCAGATTTAAAAAGTTTAGGTAAAACTGGAGGCTATATTGGTAGGCTGTCCGATTTTGTTCCAGACGGTGGCTGGACAGACGTTCCCGACCCTTACTATACAGGGAATTTCCAAGAAGTATATGACCTTGTAACAGAAGGGTGTGTAAAGCTATTAGCTTTCATTCGAAATGAACAAGGAATATGAGGAAGCTTAGAAAGAAATACTTTCTAACATAAGAAATGAAAGGGTGAAGGAATATGGCAAAGAAAAATAATATTGCTCGAAACATTGCGATTGGTGTAGCTGCAGGTGTAGCTGTATCTATGTTAAAGAAAGAAAACCGTGAAAAAGTAAAAAATACAGCAGAAAAAGCAAAAACAAAGATGATTGAAATTGGTGAAAACGCAAAAATCAAAGAAAAAGTGCAAACTGTTACAGATAAAGGACGCGAACTTGCTGATTTAAACGTAGTGAAAGCGAAAGTAGCGGAAATTAAAAAATTGACGCCGTCTGTTGTAGAAACGTTAAAAGAAACGAAAGAAATTTTTAGTAAGAAAAAAGTTGAGACAGCAGAGAAGCCAGAAACGATTGAAATTCAAGCTGTATCTTCAAAAGTAGATGAGCTGAAAGTAGAAGAAGAGCCAGTAGTTGCTGAAGATGGCGGTATGAAAGAAGCGCGTGAATTATTTATGAAAGACTCTAATGTAGAGGAAAAAAAAACTGAAGCGTACATTGAGTTGAAGCAAGATAAAGAAGAGAAGAAAAGCGTTTAAACATATATGAGAAAAATTTTAGAAAAGGTGAGAAGAAATCGTACTTATTCGTTTGGTAAAGATTTGTATGACCGGACGATGCGCGATGATGTAGCGGGCTTGGCAGCACAGCTCGCTTATTTCTTCTTGCTTGCGATTTTTCCTGGGCTTGTTTTCTTAATTACGCTTCTTGGATTCATTGACCTTCAAACAGAAAGTGTGCTCGATTTATTAGAACCGTACGTACCGGAAGATGCAATGAACTTAATTGAAGTAAACGTAGATAAAGTTGTAAATGAGCAAAATGGTGGTTTATTATCATTTGGTTTACTATCGATGCTATGGTTTGCTTCAAATGGAGTGAATGCGGTTATGAACGCTTTTAACCGTGCGTATGATGTAACAGAAACTCGCTCTTTTATTAAAACTAGAGCTTTATCTATTTTGTTTACATTAGCAATCATTTTTATGATTGTGTTTGCATTACTTGTCCCAGTATTTGGACAAGTAATTGGGGCAGAAATAATTGGCTTATCAGATACTTATTCTTATGCGTGGAGTATTACGCGTTTAGTGTCAAGTTTCTTTGTTTTGTTTGCATTATTTAGCTTTTTATATACGTTTGCGCCTGATCGAAAATTAAAGAGAAGAGAAGTTGTATCAGGGGCTTTATTTGCTACTATCGGATGGATTGTGGTATCGTACTCATTTGCTTATTATGTAGATAAGTTTGCGAATTACGCGAATACATATGGTGGTCTCGGTGGTATCATTGTTTTAATGTTATGGTTCTACTTAACTGGATGGGTAATTTTACTTGGCGGCGAAATTAATGGTTTACTCCATCATTATAGGACGGGTGACAATAATTCCCGTAATGAAAAATGACTTCTTGTTCCATAATAATAAGGAACAGGGGGGATATTTCATGAGTAATAATAAAAAGAATCACAACAATAAAAATAACAATAAACAAAAGAGCAGTTCGCATCCAAAGCATAAAACGAGTGGTAGTGCGAACGGGCATAATAGCTACCATTAAAAAAAGCGGGTCCTTTATGAGGGACCCGTTTTAATTGTTTCCTTTTAATAATCGTAACCCGTTTAAAATAACAAGAATCGTACTTCCCTCATGTCCAATAACACCGAATGGCAGAGCTAAAAATTGCAAGAAGTTTGAACAAATCAGCATTGCAATTACAGCTAGTGAAAAGATTACGTTTTGCTTTACAATACGGTTCATTCGTTTTGATAAACGGATTGCTTGGGAAAGTCGAGATAATTCGTTTTTCATAAGTACAACGTCTGCAGTTTCTAAAGCAACGTCTGTTCCTTCACCCATTGCGACACCAATGCTAGCAGTAGCAAGTGCAGGAGCATCATTTATACCATCGCCGACCATTGCTACTGTCCCGTATTTTTCTTTTAGCTTTTTAATTGTTTCAACTTTTGTTTCTGGTAAGCATGATGCGTAATATTCCTTTATATTACTTTCGGAGGCAATTGCTTTTGCTGTTTCTTCATTATCTCCAGTAATCATAATTGCTTTGACACCAATGCTTTGTAATTCGAGAATAGCAGCTATTGTTTCTTGGCGAAGCGTATCTTTTAAAGCGATAAGTCCAAGGATACCATCTTCATCACTAATATAAACGACAGTTTTACCTTCTTTTTCAAGTGAGGCAGAAATACCATTATGAAAAGCTTTTGTTTCTTCACCAATAAAATCAGCTTTACCTATTTTATAAGCTTTGTTTTCGAATATTCCTTTTAGTCCAAAACCAGTTACATCTTCAACATTTTCTGGTTTTTTTAATGCAATGTCATACGTATGTTGTGCATATTTCACAATAGATTCAGCTAAAGGATGTGTAGAGTGACTTTCAATTGCTGCTGTAATAGAAAGTACTTCTTTTTCTGTTATATTTTCTCGAACATATACATCCGTTACGGTAGGTTTACCTTGTGTTAATGTCCCTGTTTTATCAAAGGCGATGGCTTTTACTGAAGCGAGGCGTTCTAAATGTATGCCACCTTTAAAGAGAATGCCGTTTCTTGCTCCGTTAGAAATTGCAGATAACGTTGCTGGTGTAATGGCAGCAACGAGTGCACAAGGAGATGCGACTACAAGTAAGATCATTGCACGATAAAATGTTTCATTCCAGCTCCAGTCAAGTAAGAAATGAGGGACGAACATCATAAGCGCAACAACGAGTAGTACCCCTTTTACATATGTTCCTTCAAACTTTTCGATGAATAGTTGCGATGGTGATTTTTCACTTTGTGCACTTTGGACGAGACGGATAATTTTTTGGAATAATGTTTGATCGCTCGGCTTCGTAATTTTAACTTCGATAGCACCGCGTAAATTTACAGTGCCGGCAAATACTTCATCGCCATGTTTTTTTTCATTTGGAATAGGTTCTCCAGTAATCGCTGCCTCATCGATATTTGTTTCACCGTTATGAATTGTACCGTCAGCAGGAACGCGTTCACCTGGCTTAATTAAAATAATGTCGTTAATTTGTAATCGGCCAACAGGAACACGTTCTTCGGTTCCATTTGAAATACGTAATGCTTCTTCAGGTTGTAAATCAAGAAGCGCCGAAATTTCTTTTTGGCTTTTACTTAATGTATAAGATTCCATTGCACCGCTTAGTGCGAAGATAAAGATTAAAATTGCGCCTTCTGCCCAGTAGCCAATGATTGCAGCACCGATAGCAGCAAAGAGCATGAGCATTTCGACATTTAGCTCTTTCTCTTCAATTGTATCTTCAATACCTTCTTTCGCTTTTGCATATCCACCAACTATATAAGCAAGGATATAGCAAGTAATGCCTACATTCATTGCATCGTTCTTTGTGAATAACCAACCAGCTAAAATGAAAATACCAGATGCGATTGCAAATATAAGTTCATAATGTTTCTTTAATGTATCCCATAAAGAGGGATGAGAAATAGACTTTTGTACTTGTAATGTTCTTACTTCTGAGTTCATTACTACTCGCTCCTTCCAAATTCTTATTGAGAAAAAGAATCAAAATCGAAAGCCCTATAAAACGACGAAAGCTGCCATCCATAATGGATAGCAGCATTTCTGTTGAATCTGATTTTAATAGTTATTATGTTGTAATTATTCTATAGTATAGCATATGTTTTCTTTAGATGATATGTTTTTGTTTGCATATAAACTGAAAACTTGTGTTTTCACATTTCCTTTGGTATATATGAATATTGTTCATAAAAAGATCGGAAAGGAAGACAACGAGTGAAGACAGAGAAATTTTTTACCCATCCGATTGGCGTGTTTATTGCTGCAATAGTAGCGACTTTTTTATGGGGGAGCGCATTCCCTTTTATTAAATTAAGTTATGCTGAACTTGGAATTCAGCCACAAGAAGTTGGGGAGCAAATATTATTTGCTGGCTATCGTTTTTTTTTATCTGGAGTAATGCTCTTATTCTTCTTTAAAGCGTTAGGAAAAGATATGAGCTTCAAAAAGGGAACGGGGAAGCAGTTAGTACAGATTGGTTTATTTCAAACATTTCTTCAATATATATGTTTTTATATTGGAATGAGCTATAGTTCTGGTATTGAAGGAGCTATCATTTCAGGAACATCATCATTCTTTCAAATTTTACTCGCCCATTTTTTATATAAAGATGATGCTCTTAATATGAGAAAAGTAATTGGGGTTTCTATCGGCTTCTGTGGTGTCATTTTAGTAAATGTACCGAGTGATGGTAGTTTGTCATTCCATTTCGGAATCGGTAGCTTATTACTTCTTAGTGCAGCAATGTTGTATTCATATGGAAACATATTGGCGAAAGAAGGTAGTAAAACATTAGATATTGGCTATATGACGGCATACCAAATGATATTTGGTTCTATCGGGCTATTATGTATAGGGGCGCTGCAAGTTGGAGTCATGCCATTTACATTTAGTGTACATGCAATACTTATGCTTATCTACTTATCTTTCTTATCCGCAGCAGGCTTTTGCATTTGGAATACAATTATGAAATACAACAAGGTTGGAAAAGTATCAATGTATATGTTCTTTATACCTGTATTTGGTGTGTTATTATCGAGCATGATTTTAGGAGAAGCAATTCATTCGTTTGTATTATTCGGTTTAGCATGTGTAGCCGCGGGAATTATTGTGGTGAATCGGACGCCAGCTAAGCAGAAAGTGGAGCAAGAAAAACAAGTAGCATAGATAATAGGAAAACGATTACAATGGAAGAACAGTACTGTTCTTCTTTTTTTATATAGAAAAAGGATAATAGACTAGGTGCAACGAAAAAAGATACAAAAAGCATTTATTGAGGAGAACATGTTATGAATCTACTTTATATGGTGTTAATTGGACAAATCATTCTTTTTTTAATTGGTGCAATATACGCAATAGGACAGACAAAAAAAACAACAAATAATATGCCGTTACCTTTAGCGGTGCGTCTTATTCTTAGTTTTTCTTTAACAGCAAGTGCAATTTGGATATGGTTACAAGATCCATCAGTAGAGTATAGTACGTGGGTTGCACTAGGTATGACGTTATCAACTGTAGGAGATTTATTTATGGCAGGTTTGATTCCAATTGGTCACAGATTAATTGGAGGGATGATTACTTTCGCTCTTGCGCATTGTTTTTATGTAAAAGCATTTTTGCAAACCGGCATTTCATGGAATGGTTTTTGGATTGGTTTACTCGTATACGGACTCTTTCTCATTATAGGGTGGTTCTTTTTTATCCGAAATGATAAACAAGATAAATTGTTTACGATAGGAGCTCTAATTTACGGATTGTGGGTTGGAGGAATGGCTTGCTTTGCATTCGCCTTATACTACGAGAATACAGGAATTTGGTGGATACCAGCTTTTGGTGGTTTACTATTTGTGATTTCTGATTTTATTATAGGCGTGACAGATATTGGAGGGCGCAAATTAAAGTATGAACCACTTTGGATTTGGTTTACATATGTAGCGGCTCAAATGTGTATTGTATATGTGGGATTATAAAAAGATGCTCTCAAAAATGGTGGATAGACTATTTTGAGAGTATCTTTTTTACTATTTTGCTCTAGTAGAGTTTGAGATGGGAGTCGGGTTGATTAAAGTTTCACTTTATGAGAATTTTATTCTCAAGTTTGTGATATCATGATTATATAATTCAGAATTTTATAGAAAATAATCGGTTGAAATACTTATAATAAAAGTAAAAAGATGATGAGATGGTGGAATGATGCAAAAGAAAAAACGTTGGCGCGAATTCTTTGGAACAATTGCAATTGCATGTTTATTGGTATTTTTGGCGAAAATTTTTGTGTTTTTTCCTACGACTGTAAAAGGAGCATCTATGAGGCCAACGCTACAAGATGGGGATAAGGTGATTGTTAATAAGTTGGCAAAGCAATTTGAAAGCTATGAGAGAGAAGACATTATTGTTGTGAAGACGGATAATTTTTATGTAAAAAGGGTTATTGGTTTGCCTGGCGATGTCATTGAGGTGAGAAATGATCAATTATATGTGAATCATGAAGTGATAGAGGAAGCGTATTTGTATAGTAATAAAAAACAAGCTGAAAAAAACTTATGAATTTAACAGAGGACTTTGGACCAATTACAGTTCCTAAAAATAAGATTTTTGTTATGGGAGATAATCGCTTAATAAGCAGAGATAGTAGAAATGGTTTAGGACTTATTGATAAAGCGGATGTATTAGGAGAATTAGCAGCAATTTATTATCCATTTGAACATATGAAAATAATGAATTAAATTAAAAAACCAAGCAAATTTTAGTTTGCTTGGTTTTTCATGTTAAATCGTAGGAGATTTTAGTTTGCTTGGTTTTTCATGTTAAATCGTAGGAGATTCATTAAATTCATAGACGTCTTCATTGTTTCTGTTCGTACTTAAAACGAATTTGTGCTGCAATAGTTGCAGTTTAAAGAATGCTAACGGATCGTGATAAGTTTCTGGGTTGCTTCTTAACGTTGCTAACGTTTGTTCGTCTTCCTCTATTTCAAGTTGAGCTGCTTCTACATTTTGTTTCAATATGCTAAGTGGATCTTTAAAGAACATCATGATATCTCGTTCTAATGCGCCTTCAAATACTTCAAATTGAAGGAAGAATTGTTTTGAAATCATTTGAGCAATTTCCGTATAATCTTCCGTTTCAATATATTGTTTATATTTGTTTGCGAGCATAGATTGATTTTTTTGCATGTTACCAAATAGTTTTCCCGCACTCTTTAAGAAAAATTGTGTCGGTGTAAAGCGTAATAAAATATTGATGTTCGATACTGTAATTCTATTTGTCATGCGTACAACATCTCGATGCCAATCATCTAATAATTTGAAATCGCAAGGAAGTTTCATGCGTTCTTCTTTATATAATTTATTAAACGTTTCACTCATTTCATCTAAATAAGATTGAGCTTGAATAAATTCATTATGTGCTGTTTCAATCCACTCTTGAATAAACCCAGTAAATTTAGGAAGAAGCACTTGCTGTACATGTTTTTGAATTCGTTCGTTCATTGCAGTATTTAATTCTTCATGAACTAATTTGAAATCACTATCTTCTTGAACAAGGTCAGAACAGCTCTGTAATAATTCGGGAATTTGAGAATGGATATCTCGTGTAATTTCTTCTTTTGTTAAAAGATAAGATTCTGTAATAGAACGAATTTTATCTTTTTCAAGAGCAGTTAGATTGTTAATAAATCCATTTAGTTTCACTGAGATATGTTTATTCCATCGTACTGATTTCACTAATGTATTTTCTAATTCCACACGTTCACTTACAAGGTATGCGATTGTCTTTTGAGTAAACCATATTAGTTTTTCTATACGTTCTTGTTCCATATCGCGTCCAGCTAGATTAGAAAGAATAGACTCTGTCACGTCCCCAAGTTGCTGGCTACTCTCTTGTGAAGGAGAGTATGGGAAGAACTGTGCATTTGGGAAATGGACTTTAATCTTACTTATTAACTTTTCATTATTGGTCGTATTATTTGTGTGTAATACGAAATGAATTTGTAAATTTGGCACTTGTTCACGTAAATAAAGTAATGTATCAAGCTCTTCCCGATGTAATGGTGAAGCAGAATTTAATACGTAAATAAGGCTATCTGCTGCTTGTAAGTATTCAAAATATGGGCTGTTTTTATCCACTTGCCCTTGAACAGATGGCGTAACAAGAAATGCAAATTTATTTTTTCTTAAAAATCTACTTGGTAACTTAATTTCTATGCATTTTTTCTCAAGTTCTGACTCCGAAGGTGTAGCCATTATTTGATGGAATTCATCAAAGTTCGGTATCTTGTGTACATCTAACGCAGTGAATTCTGTTATTTCAGTTTGGCTATCATCTTTAAATAGAATAGGAGTTGTTACAGTCTCAGTTAAGATGTTCTCTCCTAATATTGAATTGATGAATGATGATTTATCATGGTCACTAGTTCCCGCTATTAGTAATTGTGTAACATTTAAATCACATAGTTCATGAACGAGTAACGTAAATTGATGACTTAAATCCACATCGTTTTTTTCAGCCCATACAGCAATTGTTTCGAATAAATGAGAAACGGTTTCCATATTTACATTTGTTTCAGCTGTTGAATTAGAGAGTAGGGCTCCCGCACTTTTTACGAGTAATGACTCTAAAGTTGTAGGTGAAACTTCATTCCACGCTAATACTGCAGCAGATACAAATAGGGCATCTTTTGCTTTCGTTAAACTAAACCAATTTGTTAATAGATCGGGTACAAGTCCCTGCATTTCATGCATGAAATGCTCACCAGTAATTAATTCAAAGTACGTATCTTGATAGCGTTCAACAATTTCATGCCAATCGTCATTGTTGTCTGTCTCAATATGCAAGAATAAATGATTTATTGTTTGAATCCAAGGTAGATGTAATTTTTCATTTTGATAGCTGTTCCAAAGAGCAATAACAAGTTCTTTAAATTGGACTTGATCAATTGCATATAAAGCTTTTAAAGATTCATAGAAATATTCTGGTTTACTTTGTTTCGTAAATCCTTGATTCACATAATTGATTAGAGTATCGAACCAGTGTAATGATTTTGTTCGAATTCCTTCTTGAACGGCAAGTTCAATAGCGTTATTCCAATCTTCTTGTTTTTCATAGAATGAGCGAGCAATTGTAGTAATGTTTGGATAGTCAGGTTGAAATGCAACAGCCTCACTAATTGTCTTAAAGGCGAGACCTAAACGATCTTGTTCGATGTAAAGAGAAAGAAGTTGTAAGGAAACTTCCATTGTAAGAGTTGTATCTTCAGTTTGGATAGATTGATAAATTTCTTCTGCTTTTGGTAAGAAGCCTAGTTCAAAATAAGAATCTGCAATATTTTTGGTTGCCCAAAGTGAAAGTTCGTTATTTACTTTCTCCCATTTAAATATCGCTGCTTCAAAGTCTTTATTTTGGTAATAAAATTCACCTTGAGCAAAGCGGATATTAGAAATATTGGAGAATTCATTTGTAGATTCATTTATATATGCTTCACCGAGTACTTCCGATACTGGAGTAGAAGTTTCTTCTGTTAAAAATGTTTTATAGTAAACCTTTTGGATAAATTGATTTTCAATGGTCATGTTCGTTCCCCCTGTATAATTTAGAAAAATGATGTTGTATGTAAAGGGTGCATGTTCTTTTAATAGGTAGAAGTTGCATTATATCGACCAAACTATGTATTTGCTAGGTATATCATTTTTCCTGAGAGTTAAACCGTTGCGAAAAGTAACTTTCCTTTATTGTAACAAAAAAACAAGCATATGAATTTTTATTTTTTAATCCTGTTATTTGTGGATAGTAAGACTGGCGCTTCGAAAAGCGGTGAATATAAGGGAAGGAGGCGGGAGTCTGGCGCACGATTGATGTGTACTAAGAATGAGCGAGGATGAACAAATCCTCACCGATTAATGGTTCACATTCTTCCTGCTAAAGAAATGGATAGAAGTAGAGTTCATTATAAAAACAATGTATAGTGAATATGTATACCATGTTTGTCTGAAAGATAGAAAGGGCACAATGTGGAATAACGATCGTACATAGGATGTGTCTTCCGAATGGAACAACATATTGGCGAGTTAATCGCACATTATGGGTATTTTGGAATTATAATAGCTTTGGCCGGTGGGATTGTTGGATTACCGATACCAGATGAGTTTTTATTGACCTTTGTTGGTTATAACGTTTCAAAAGGAGTTATGTCAGGAACTGCTGCGTTTTTAAGTGGGATGGCTGGTGCAATGTTAGGCATTACATTAAGCTATATATTAGGTTTGAAACTTGGACTCCCTGTTTTAAAAAAATATGGGCCGAAAATTAGAATTAAGGAACATCACATTGAAAAAACACATATTTTATTTGAAAAATATGGCCCATTTCTTTTAATGATTGGTTACTTTATCCCGGGAGTGCGTCATTTAACAGCATATTTTGCTGGGATGTCGAATTTAACGCTTTGGCGTTTTTGTTTGTACGCTTACGGTGGTGCGCTTATTTGGATAAGTGTTTTTATTGGACTTGGCTGGAAGTTGGGAGAGAAGTGGCGTTTCGTTGAGTATAGTTTACATCATTATGGCATATGGATTATATCCATTTCAGTAGTTGTTACATGTATTGTATGGTTTTACATAAAGAAAAAGAAAAACCGCGAGTAGCGGTTTTTTTAGCTGAAAGCAATAAATAGTACACCAGCTGTAATAAAGACAACACCAATACCAGTCATAAAGTTTAACTTTTCGCCGAGTATAATCATAGCGAGAATGATAGAAAATACGACGCTTAGTTTATCGACAGGAGCCACTTGTGAAACTTTCCCTGTTTTGAGGGCAAGAAAATAAAATAGCCATGACGAAGCACCAGCAACCCCGCTTAATGTGATAAAGAGCAGTGCTTTTTTATTTAGTAGTACGTCGCCAATATTTTGAAATTTACCTTGTATAATAATAACGCCTACCATAAATAATGCCATAATAATAGAACGAACCGTCGTAGCAACATTGGCATCGATTCCATCTAAACCAATCTTACCGAAAATAGATACAAGGGCAGCAGCAATTGCTGATAATAGTGCGAATAAGAGCCATGAACTCATAGTAAAATTCCTCCAATCTTACATTATTATACATGAAAACCATTCTCATGTATTAATAATGAAATAATCCCCACCTTATATTTTTAATAAGGTGGGGATTATTATACTACTCTGCAATTTCCTCATATAAAAAGTACGTTACATTATAAATATGTTCTACTTCATCGTCTGTCATAAACAATAATTCGTCACGCTCAATCCCTTTTTTCTTTTCGATAAACTCAATCATATTTTTGCGTTCTTCTCTTTTCATCAATTTTATTTCTCCTCTCAATCTGTTTTAATACAGTTTATTTAAGTTACTGCTATTATATAACAGAATCTTTAGAAAGTTCCACCTATTTTATTGTTTTTTTAGAAGAACTTTTCGACAAAACAAGCCCACCTAAAGGGGGCTTGTTTTATTTTATAGTCGTAAAAACTCGGGCTCCGTCGTACCGGCACCATCGATGTAATAAATTGTGTCAGGATTGATTTTTATTAATACGTAATTAGGGTCTTCAGGACCGAGTAACCAACGTTTTAAGCTATTATTCCAAAACTTATTTTTTAATGTGGAGTCTTCCTCGATTGAAGCTAAGCCTTCAACTTCAATATAATCTTCATCTAATTTTTTTCCTTCTCGTCCAAGTAGTACATGGACATTTGGGTTGTTTTCGATATCTGTTATCTTTTTTGATTGTCGATCTGTTGCAACATATAGTACAAAATCTTCGTGGAAAAACATCATAAAGGCACTGTGCGGCTTATCGTTACGTACAGTTGATAATACACCAGTTCTTTGTCCTTGAATAATTGTTGCGATTTTTTCTTTTAAGTGCATATTTTTTACCTCTTTTCCTAATTTATATTTTCTTTGTTTAAACAAGATAATTTAAATATCTTTCATACTGTTTTCTTCAATCCGATTTTTTAAACGTAATTGTGATGAAATCGGACAAGTTAGGAGAAGAATAATAATAATACTGAGGAGAAATACATACGATGGAAGGATGAAAAGCATGTTTAATAAAATATTTCTTATAGTAGCGCTTATAGGTGTACCACTGTCTGTACTTGGAAAAACATTTCATTGGCCCCAAACAATTATGTTCGCTGTGTATTGTATTACGATTATCGCGTTAGCGGGTTTTATGGGGAGAGCGACAGAAAGTTTGGCAATTGTCTCTGGACCTAGAATAGGCGGATTATTAAATGCTACTTTCGGTAATGCTGTTGAACTAATCATTTCGATTTTCGCACTTCAAGCGGGATTAATTGAAGTGGTATTAGCCTCTTTAACAGGATCTGTACTTGGAAATTTACTATTAGTAGGGGGACTATCTTTCTTTGTAGGAGGTCTTAAATACAAAAGACAAAGTTTTAATGTGTATGATGCAAGGCATAATTCAGCTTTATTAATATTTGCTGTTGTTGTAGCCTTTGTTATTCCAGAGATCTTTTCAATGAAGATGGACGCTGGAAAGACATATCAATTAAGTATAGGTGTTTCTATTATTATGATCATTATGTACCTTGCTGCCTTGCTATTTAAGTTAGTTACGCACCGCGGTGTATATCAACATAAAAGTGATGAAGTCGCTCATGAAGAAGAGCCAGAGTGGTCAAAAGGAAAAGCGTTACTCATTTTAGCGATAGCGACAATTGCGGTAGCTTATGTGTCAGAGGCGCTTGTGCATACATTTGAAACAGTCGCGAAATCATTTGGCTGGTCAGAACTATTTATAGGGGTTATTATCGTTGCGATTGTTGGAAATGCAGCGGAACATGCATCTGCAATTATTATGGCTTATAAAAATAAAGTAAATATTGCAGTCGAAATCGCAGTAGGTTCTACATTACAAATTGCCATGTTTGTTGCTCCTGTATTAGTACTGTTATCCATGTTTTTTGCAAATAGGATGCCTTTAGTATTTACCATACCAGAACTTGTTTCTATGATTACAGCTGTTTTCTTAACGATTGCGATTTCAAATGATGGTGATACAAACTGGTTTGAAGGAGGCACTTTATTAGCGGCGTATGTCATTATGGGAATTGGTTTTTATTTATTATGAAAAATAGGGATAACAATTGTGCTGAGAGAAAACAATAAACAAAGTAGTATATACCTTTACGTAGGAAGGAGCCAGACAGGTGAAACGAGTATACAGCATATGTCTTTCAACTATGGTCTCGTTTATTCTATTATTTCCTAACATGAGTTTTGCAAAGACAACGGTAGAAACAAAAATGCCTTCATCTGTTTTAAATATTTCTAAAGACAATACGTTTCCAAATGATGCGCAAGATTTGCCGCGTTTACAGCCGAGTAAGTTTGCTCAAGAACTATTGAAAACAGCAAATATTAAAATTGAAAATCCGGACTTAATTCGAATGTTTAACGAAACGACCATTTCGAATGCGCCGCTTGCGGTAGGGTACCGAGCGAAGATTTATTTAGGTCAATGGGCTTTGAATTATGAATCGGTTGATACATCGATTAATTGGGAATATAAACAAGTAAATCGTAACGTATACGATAATCGCGGAGGAGATCGCCTATATCCGCTACGCTATAAACAAGAAACGCAGAAGACAGTTGAAGGCGATTTAACAGCGGATATGAAAGATGCTACAGATGTGAAGAAAATGATGCTTCTCAAAGCACTTGAAAAAGTACAATTACCACTTTCATTTAAAACGACCATTGGTTATGGTACTGGGCATGAGCGAGTATATAATATTAGTCCGAGTCAACTCGGATATTTATACGCTTATACACCAGCGGTAAATGAAAAAGGAAAAGTGACATTTGGAGAAGTATACCTTGTATTAAAGGGAAATCAAAAAAGACTTGTTGTGAAAAATATTACCTCTCAAGGAATTGGAGCGGCAATTCCAATTCATGATCATTTATTCTTTAAATTCATTTCTTCTTCTCACTCGCAATAATATAAAAAAAACGTCAGCTTATAAGCTGACGTTTTTTTATAATGTAATGTTTGCTGTTTTTGATAAGAAATCTTCTGTCGGATAGTAGCTGTTTTTTACAAGAACATTCGGTCCAAGGCATTTTACTGCAGGACAGTGACAGCTTAATGATTTTGCTGTTTTTGAAGCACTCCATTTATCATAAGCTTCTTGTAATGTGTTTGTTTGTATGTTTCCTAGAAGGGGAACGTCACCGAAATCAGTTACGATAATATTACCATCAAAAATGTTTACATTTAAGCGTGAACGACCATCCGGATCGTTACGAACAGTTACATTTTTGCTCTCTTGTAATTTCTTAAATGTGACGATGTCTCGCTCGTCATCACTGCAAGCATAGAAAGGTAAAGTTCCAAATAACATCCAAACATTTTCATCGCGAATTTCTAGTAAATGCTCAATTGCATCACGAATTTCAGCTTTTGTTAAAATTTCTAGATTGCTTGCAAAATCACTCGGATACATCGGATGTACTTCATGACGTTTACAGCCCATTTCGTCAACGATTTGACGATGAATATGTTCAATGTGTGGTAGAGTTCGTTTATTCAGCATCGTTTCGGCTGATACGAGTACACCTGCATCTGATAGAGCTTTACTATTTGTAATCATTCGTTCAAATAACTTTGCACGTTGTTCATACGTAGGTTTACGCTCCATCATTGCAAATCCACCTTCAACGAAGTCATCAATTGTTCCCCAGTTATGAGATATATGCAATACGTCTAAATAAGGAATAATTTGTTCGTAACGTGCTAAATCTATAGTTAAGTTTGAGTTGATTTGAGTGCGAACGCCTCGTTCATGGGCATATTTTAAGAGTGGTGTTACATAGTTGTCGACGGATTTTTTTGAAAGCATAGGTTCTCCGCCAGTAATACTTAAAGAACGTAAATGAGGAATCTCATCTAATCGTTTTAATAAAAGATCCATCGGAAGCGGATTCGGGTCTTTCGGCTGTAACGTGTAACCAACAGCGCAATGCTCACAGCGCATATTGCATAACGTCGTCGTTGTAAACTCAACATTTGTTAATAGTAGTTTGCCGTACTCTTCAAGGTCCATATACGCTTCCCATGGATCGTAAGAAGGAGTAATCGGCTTCATTTTTTGTGATATCGTCATATGAAATACTCCTTTGACTATTGAAATAACAATTTGTCCATTCTCTATAATAGAAGAATATGTGCTTTTTATAAAGTGAAACTTTTTTGTGGAAAAAGAGAGAGGGCTTACATTCGAATGAATTACTGTGACAAAATTCATGAAATTACATACCCATAGCAATCATTTTTGCGGTATAATAAAAGCAACTCGAATTAAAAGGAGAGTGCCTTCATGGGAAAAGCAATTCAAGATAAAGATACACAATTAGTATATTTAAAAGAACGTTTAAATATGTTCATTGAAGTAATTGATACAATTGAACCTGAAGAAGTAGAGTTAGAAGATGTAGATCGTCTTCTTGCAATGCTAGATGAATTAGAATTAAAATGTGAGCAATTTAAAAAAGACGAATAATATATTAAAAAGGCTGCCAACTTCAATTTGGTAGCCTTTTTCTGTGCGGATAATAGAAGGACGATAGAAAAAGAGGTATAATCAAGTTGTGAAAAATTTCATTTATGCTTTAATAGCGTGAAACAAATAAAAAGCTGAAGAGTATAACAATGAGATTTTCATCTCATAACGTTTTGGTAGCGTTCACAATTGAGGGGGAAGTAACAATGGAAAAGCTTCAAGAAAGCATGTATCAACTAATTGTTGAAACGTCAACGAACTTACCGAAAGATGTTCGTCGTGCGATTCAACAAGCGAAAGAGCGAGAAAATGCAGGGACTCGTTCTGCGATGGCACTTGGCACAATTACAAATAATATTAAAATGGCTGATGATAACATATCGCCAATTTGCCAAGATACAGGGATGCCAACGTTTAAAATTTATACACCAGTTGGTGTGAATCAATTAAAGTTGAAGGAAGCTATCTATAATGCGCTTGAGCGGGCGACAAAAGATGGTAAACTTCGTCCCAATTCTGTTGATTCTCTTTTCGGAGACAATAGTGGAAATAATTTAGGACCAGGTACACCGGTTATTAAGTTTGAACAATGGGAAAAAGATTATATTGATGCACGTTTAATCCTAAAGGGTGGTGGCTGTGAGAATAAAAATATTCAGTATAGCTTACCATGTGAATTAGAAGGACTTGGACGAGCTGGCCGTGATTTAGAAGGGATTCGTAAATGCCTTCTTCATGCAGTATATCAAGCGCAAGGTCAAGGGTGTAGTGCAGGTGTAATTGGTGTTGGTATCGGGGGAGACCGCACATCAGGTTACGAATTAGCAAAAAATCAATTATTCCGTACATTAGATGATGTCAATCCAATCCCAGAGTTACAAAAACTTGAAGAGTACGTATTAGAAAATGCAAATAAGCTTGGCATTGGTACGATGGGATTTGGCGGAGAAACAACTTTACTTGGTTGTAAAATTGGTGTCTATAATCGTCTGCCAGCTAGTTTCTACGTATCTGTTGCGTATAATTGCTGGGCATATCGCCGTCTTGGAGTAACAATCCATCCTGAAACAGGTGAAATTATGGATTGGCTATATCAAGAAGGTGAAGATACACTTCAGCAAGAAGCGCAAGAAAAAACAGAACAACGTGAGATTGTATTACAAGCACCAATTACAGAAGAGCAAATTCGTGAACTTCGCGTTGGTGATGTTGTAACAATTAATGGCATGATGTATACAGGTCGTGACGCAATCCATAAGCATTTAATGGATAACGATTGTCCAGTAGATTTAAATGGACAAGTTATTTATCACTGTGGTCCAGTTGTCGTGAAAGATGAAAATGACAATTGGCAAATTAAAGCGGCAGGTCCAACGACAAGTATTCGTGAAGAACCATACCAAGGTGATATTATGAAGAAATTTGGTATTCGCGCTGTCATTGGAAAAGGCGGTATGGGTGCGAAAACATTAGCGGCTTTAGAAGAACACGGCGGTGTATATTTAAACGCAATCGGTGGTGCAGCGCAATATTATGCTGAATGTATTAAAGAAGTGAAAGATGTTGATTTCTTACAATTTGGTATTCCAGAGGCAATGTGGCATTTACGTATTGAAGGATTTAAAGCAGTTGTAACGATGGATTCTCATGGTAATAGCTTACATGCAGATGTTGATAAAACATCACTTGAAAAATTAGCGAGCTTTAAAGAGCCAGTATTTAAGTAAACAAAAATGCATCTCGAATGATTCGAGATGCATTTTTTTGGTATATATAGAAAAACATGTTCAGCATGAAAGAATGCACGGCAACAGAAACTACAAGTACGATTATATATGGAAAGGAGACTATTTATGAAACATAAATGGTTATATATCGGTCTCATTTTTTCAATTATGATGGCACTTGTTCCAGTTTCAACATTGGCTTATACAAATACTCCACATAACTGGGGAATTCCGCGTCCTAAAAATGAAACAGTACCAGATGCAGGGAAACTGTATACAGAATTGCTACAAAAAAATGGCGGATTTTATTTAGGGGATACGAAGAAAAAAGATATTTATTTAACATTTGATAATGGGTATGAAAATGGATATACAGGCCAGATTTTAGACGTATTAAAAGAGAAAAAAGTACCAGCAACCTTCTTTGTAACAGGGCATTATATTAAAACACAAAAAGATTTATTGTTAAGAATGAAGGATGAAGGACATATTATTGGAAACCATTCGTGGAGTCATCCTGATTTTACAGCAGTAAATGATGAAAAACTTCGTGAAGAATTAACGAGTGTAACGGAAGAAATTAAAAAAGTGACCGGGCAAAAAGAAGTGAAATATGTGCGTCCTCCGCGCGGTGTATTTAGTGAAAGAACGTTAGCCCTTACGAAAGAAATGGGCTACTATAATGTATTTTGGTCACTTGCATTTTTGGATTGGAAAGTGGATGAGCAAAGAGGATGGCAATATGCGCATAATAATGTTATGACGATGATTCATCCAGGATCTATTTTATTACTTCATGCAATATCAAAAGATAATGCAGAAGCACTTGCGAAAATCATTGATGATTTGCGCGAGAAAGGGTATCATTTTAAAAGTCTAGATGAGTTAGTAAAAAGCAATCAACCGTAAGCATGTATGCTTGCGGTTTTCTCATGCTATAATGATGTGTAAAAAGGATGGGGAAACGTATGTGGAGCGAACATGTTACGTTAGAGTATCCGTATCATTTTGAAGAAGTATTAAAACGTTTATCTTTTGATCCTCTTAACGTCATTCAATTAGATGAGAAAGTTATTTATGTCCCGCTTTCTATAGACAAGGAACAGGTTGTTGTTCGCTTACAAGGGATTGGTACTGTTCAAAATCCACAGTTTTGGATTTCTAGTCAGACAGGAAATCCGGAGAAAGTCATGAAACGAATGAGGGCCATTTTTCATTGGAATGAACCGTTTCAAGATATACAAAATCATTTTTTAAACACATCATTACGTCCACTATTTGAAACATATGCTTATACTCCAATTATTTTAGAATTCGATTATTTTGCATGTTTACTTCGCTGTATTATTCATCAACAAATAAATTTGAAATTTGCTACTGTGCTGACAGAGCAATTTGTAAAACGATATGGAACAGAGAAGAACGGTGTATTCTTTTTCCCTACTCCAGAAATAGTAGCAAATATTTCAATTGAAGAATTGAGAGAGCAGAAATTTAGTCAGCGAAAAGCTGAATATATGGTAGGATTAGCAAAGTATATTATAGGTGGTAAGTTAGATTTAACTAGAATAGAAAACGAAACAGAAGAAGGGATTGCAGCACAATTGTTACCAATTAGGGGGATTGGTGCATGGACAGTGCAAAACTTTTTAATGTTTGGGCTTGGACGGAAAAATATGTTTCCGAAAGCAGACATCGGGATTCAGCGTGCAGTACAAGGTGTATTTCAATTAGATGATAAACCGGGTGATGCGTTTTTAGAAAACGTGAAACAAGAGTGTGAACCATACTGCAGTTATGCAGCGTTATATTTATGGAAAAGTATAGAGTAGAGGTGTAATAATGATACAAAAACAACATGAGAGTAAGTTGGAAGTTGGTCAAACATTTCCTGTGACAATTAAACGTCTTGGGATTAATGGAGAAGGCGTTGGTTATTTTAAGAGACAAGTTGTTTTCATTCCAGGGGCATTACCAGGAGAAGAAGTTGTTGCTGAAACAACGAAAATTCAGCGTGGCTTCGCTGAAGCGAAAGTGAAAAAAGTTCGTAAAGCTTCACCACATCGTGTGAAAGCACCATGTCCAGTATATGAAGAATGTGGTGGCTGTCAGCTACAACATTTAGATTATAAAGAACAATTAAATCAAAAACGTGATATCGTTGTACAAGCGTTTGAGAAGTATATGAACAACAGTTTGGAAGAGAAGATTCGTCCAACACTTGGCATGGAAAATCCATGGCATTATCGTAATAAGAGTCAATTACAAGTAGGACGTAAAGACGAAAAGGTTATTACAGGGCTGTATAAGCAAAACTCACATCAGTTAATTGATATTGCTCATTGTATGATTCAACATAAAGCAACGAATGAAGCGACAAAAGTTGTAAGACGTATTTTAGAAAAATTAAATGTTTCTATTTACAATGAGAAAAAACAAAAAGGTTTAGTACGCACAATTGTGACACGTACTGCAGTTCAAACAGGGGAAGTACAAGTTACACTTATTACAACAAAAGAAGAATTACCAAATAAAGAGCAGTTTATCGCAGAAGTACAAAAACAGATGCCAGCTGTTAAATCAATTATGCAAAACGTGAATTGGCGTAAAACATCTGTTATTTTCGGTGATAAAACATTTAAATTAGCTGGAAAAGAAGTAATTCAAGAAACACTGGGTGATTTATCATTTGAATTATCAGCACGTGCATTCTTCCAGTTGAATCCAGAACAAACGGTTGTTTTATACAATGAAGCGAAAAAAGCAGCTGCTTTAACAGGCAATGAGAAAATTGTAGATGCGTATTGTGGTGTTGGTACAATCGGTCTTTGGCTTGCAAATGATGCAGCGGAAGTTCGCGGTATGGATGTCATTCCAGAAGCGATTGCAGACGCAAGAAAAAATGCGAAGCGTCACGGGTTTACAAATACGAAATATGAAGCCGGTAAAGCTGAACAATGGTTACCGAAATGGGTAAAAGAAGGATGGCGTCCAGATGTAATTGTTGTCGATCCACCTCGTACAGGTTGCGATGATAAATTATTGGAAACAATTTTAAAAGTGAAGCCGAAACAAGTTGTTTACGTATCTTGTAATCCTTCTTCATTAGCACGTGATGTACAAGCATTAATGAAGAGTTATGAAGTGGAGTATGTGCAACCAGTTGATATGTTCCCGCATACAGCTCATGTAGAAAATGTAGTGAAGCTTGTTAGAAAGTAAAGTTTATTCATATTCCCTCATAATATGAGGGAATATTTTCTGTGAAGGAGGATAAGATGAACAATTATAAATTAACGATTCAGTACGATGGTGCACGTTTTAAAGGCTGGCAACGCCTTGGTAATAACGATAATACGATTCAAGGGAAAATCGAAAGTGTCATATCTGAAATGGTCGGAAAAGAAATTGAAATTATCGGTTGTAGTAGAACAGACGCTGGTGTACATGCTTTAAATCAAGTTGCTAACTTTCAAAGTGATGAGAAGTTAGTGGAACATAAAGTGAAAAAATATTTAAATCAATATTTACCCAATGATATTAGCATTACGAATGTAGAAGAAGTACAAGATCGATTCCACGCTCGTTACAATTCTAAAGCAAAAACATATCTTTATAAAATTTGGAATGAAGAGCATACGAATCCATTTATGCGTAAATACAGCATGCATGTGAATAAAAAATTAAATGTGAAAAGCATGAAAGAAGCTGCGAAACATTTAGTTGGTTCACATGACTTTACTGCTTTTTCAAATGCGAAATCAAAGAAAAAGTCTATGGTTCGAGAAGTATATTCACTTGAAGTGATGGAAGAGGCAGGATTTGTACAAATTAGAGTAAGTGGCAACGGATTCCTTCATAACATGGTACGAAAAATTGTTGGAGCATTAATTGAAGTTGGATTAGGACAATTAGATGCAGAAGCAATTCCGCAAATTCTAGAGGCGAAACAACGTAATCAAATTAATTGCCTTGCTGAGGCGAGTGGTTTGTATTTGGAGAATGTTGAATTTTAATAATCAGTAAAAAAATCGAGCTGTGTAGGCTCGATTTTTTTATACTTTACAATTAAGAAGATTTCTCTCTCTTCATACGTATCTTCAAATTCCAAAAAGCAGCAAGCATAATAGCTGCAAAAGAGCCGCTAATTGCTGCGAATAGCTTCGCATAAGGATAGGCATTCATATCAATGAGTAACATCATACATACAATGGTAGGGAAGAAGGCTAAGTATTGTAATAACTTTAATTTGTTATCATTACTCATATATATCGTTCCTTTCTAGTATGTTATATGTTTATTGTAACATATTTTTCCATTTTTAGCACTTGGAGAAACATTCATTTCATATGTGTAAATGCAGTTTTTTAATTCGATATTGTAAGTTTTGCCTACTTAATCCTAAAAACTTTGCAGCTTGTGAAATATTACCGTGATACTCTTTAAGAATTTGATTGATGTAGTTCTTTTCCATTTCTGCTATTGTGTGCTTTAACGTTTTCGGCGTATCAGTATCAGTATCGTTATTAGTTAGGAGAGGTTGCATATTGAATTCTGTTTTTATTCGTTCGCGAAAGCGGGTGGGAAGATGAAATGCTGTAATGATATGTTCATCTTCAACTAAATTCATTGAACCTTCAATGATATGTTCCAATTCTCGTACATTTCCAGGCCATTCATATGCATACAAGAATTCTCTTACATGTACATCTACATCCGTTACGGCGAGTCCAAATTGAATGTTGTACTTTTCGATAAAGTGTTGAACAAGAGCGGGAATATCTTCTTTTCGTTCACGTAAAGGCGGGAGACATAAAGTAACGACGCTTAATCGGTAATATAAGTCTTCCCGTAATCGATTGTATGTAATAGCTTCAAGAGGGTCTTCATTAATAGTTGCTATAATACGAACATCAATTTCTTTTTCTTGTGTGCCTCCGATTCTTCGTATTGTTTTTTCTTGTATAGCTCGCAGTAACTTCGCTTGAAGTGCTGGACTTAACGAATTGATCTCATCTAATAACAAAGTTCCTCCGTTTGCTTCTTCAAATAAACCAGCTTTATCGATAGCTCCTGTAAATGCACCTCGGTTCGTACCAAATAATAAGCTTTCCATTAGCGTATCAGGAATAGCGGCACAGTTTTGTGAAATGAACGGTTTTGTTGAACGTTGACTTTCATTATGGATACTTTGTGCAAATAGTTCTTTTCCAGTTCCTGTTTCTCCTACGAGAAGTATGGAGGAGGATGTACGAATTACCCTTTTTCCTTCCGTAATGGTTGATTGAATGGCTTCAGAATCACCAATTATGTGATCAAAGGTAAATTTAGTGTTTTGTTTTCGAGAAGAGTCCGTTTTTATTGTTTGCTTTAAGTTATTCATCTCTTTTGAAATTTCAATAGCGCCTTTAATTTTTCCATTTTCTATTATAGGGAAAGTATCGTTAATCGTCGTAATTTCTTGCCCTTTATTGTTAAAATACGTTTGTTTTATATTTTTGTTTGTTTTTCCTAATTTTAATGCTTCTATAAGAGTACTATTTTTATTTTCTTCAAATGCGAATACTTCTAAAGGACTTTTATATAGCACATCTGAGCGCTCCATTGATTCAATTTCCATCATTTTGCGGTTATAGATAATCGTTTTACTTTCCTCATTAATAATATGAATCCCGATATCGAGTTCATTGAGTAAAGTTTCATATAGCATATTCATTTCAATGATCTGTTTAAAATTAATGTCTTCTGTACGCATAGATTATCTTCTCCTCATTTCACCCTATGAAGACTGACTTTTTATAATTTTATTAAAATTCTTATAAAATCGCAAAATTTTTTTGCTATTTTCTTTTTAAAACTTCTTAAATGTTAGAAAAATTTTGCGGTTATGAAGATTTTTTTGTGAAGAACTCTCATTTTAAATAGGAATTGGAGATTGGTACGCTTTTTGCATAAATAATAGTTGAAATCTTTAAAGGAGGGATATGCAACGTTTCAGTACCAATTAATAAGAAGGAGGAGTTTATAAAGTGAAGACGGTTATAGAAGGCGTGTATAGTCCTTGTTACGGGAAAGTAGAGAAGTTATTTGTTGCGGAAAGTTCTTACGTATACGAGTGGGAGAAATTAGCGTTAATTGAAACAATAGATAAACAGAAAATAGAAATTAAGGTAGGAATCAGTGGGTATATCGAATCATTAGAAGTAGTAGAAGGACAAGCTATCGCTGATCAAAAGTTATTAATAACAGTGAGGGATGATCTTTTAATAACAGGTAGTGATTAATATAAGTGCTATGTATTTTGCTCTTTTTAATAATTATTTTCATTATGAATGATTTTAAAAACGCTTACATTTAATGGGTTTACAAAGTGAAAAGGGGGGATTTATATGATGAATCAAAACCAAGGATTAAAAAGAGAATTGAAAAGCAGGCACATATTTATGATTGCACTTGGAGGAGTTATTGGTACCGGTCTTTTTTTAGGATCTGGGTATACAATTCATGAAGCTGGACCTGGAGGAGCGATTGTAGCATATCTTGTCGGAGGATTTGTTATGTATTTAACAATGCTCTGTCTCGGAGAGTTAGCTGTTGCGATGCCTGACGCAGGTTCTTATCAAACGTATGCCACAAAGCACATTTCCCCTGCAGCGGGTTATGTAGTGGGATGGATGTCGTGGCTAAACTGGTCTGCTACGATAGGTATTGAACTGATTGCAGTTAGTATTTTAATGAAACGATGGTTTCCTGATGTATCGTCATGGATTTGGTGTGTAGTGTTTGCGGTACTCCTCTTTGCTATCAATGCGTTATCTTCAAAAAGTTTTGCAGAAGTTGAATTCTGGTTTGCAAGTATTAAAGTAATTACAATCATTGCATTTATTATTTTGGGCGGGGCAGCAATGTTTGGTTTTTTAGATATGAAAGGAAATGACCCAGCACCAATGTTTTCTAGCTTTACTGATTATGGTGGATTGTTCCCAAATGGATTATCAGCTATTTTAATTACGATGATTGCTGTTAATTTTTCCTTCCAAGGAACAGAACTAGTCGGTATTGCAGCAGGTGAGAGTGAAAATCCAGAGAAAACAATCCCGAAGGCAATTAATAATACAGTTTGGCGTATACTTGTGTTCTTTGTATTATCTATTTTCATTCTTGCGGGATTATTCCCTTGGCAGCAAGCAGGAGTAATAGAGAGTCCATTCGTAGTTGTATTTGATAAAATTGGTATTCCTTATGCAGCTGATATTATTAATTTTGTTATTATTACAGCGGTTCTATCTGTTGCGAATTCAGGATTATATGCAACTTCCCGTATGCTATGGTCTATGTCTAATCAAGGAATGATTAGTCCGATTTTTGGTAAGTTATCTAAAAATGGTGTTCCTATTTACGCATTAATTGTAAGTACATTTGTAGGGTGTCTCTCACTACTATCAGGTATTTATGCGGAAGATACAGTTTATTTATGGTTGCTTTCAATTGCAGGATTTGGAGCGATATTAGTTTGGGCATCTATTGCTCTATCTAACTTATTAGCTAGAAGGTCATACATAAAGCAGGGCGGGGATGTGAAGGATTTGAAATTTAAAACACCGCTGTATCCATTCGTACCACTGCTTGCATTAGTATTAAATGTAACAGTAATTGTTGGTATGGCCTTTATTCCAGAACAAAGAATGGCGTTATATTGTGGAATTCCATTTATGATTGTTTGCTTACTGTTTTACCGTGCGACAAAAAATAAGGGAAGCAAAATGGAACATGTTGAAAAAGTAGATACAACAGAAGTAGAAAGTTTATAAATATATTAGAAACTAATGCAAAAAAAGAGACTGTAAAATTGTAAACAGTCTCTTTTTTTGTGAAAATAAAGCTGGAAACATACTATGTATGCAAAGGGGAATTAGCGATGAATCAAGAAGTTTCACAGCTATTAGAACAGATTGATTTACGAAAAGATGAGTTACTAGAGCTTACAAAAACTTTAATTCGTTTTGAAACACCAGCACCGCCGGCGAGAAACACAAAGGAGGCGCAAGAATTTGTTGCAGATTTTCTAAGAAAACGAAATTTTAGTGTTGATAAATGGGATGTATATCCGAATGATCCAAACGTTGTTGGGGTGAAAAAAGGGATAGAAAGTGACACACATAAAAGTCTTATTATTAATGGGCATATGGATGTAGCTGAAGTGACAGCAGATGAGGCGTGGGAAACGAATCCATTTGAGCCATTTATAAAAGATGGTTGGTTAGTTGGACGTGGTGCGGCAGATATGAAAGGGGGATTGGCTGGAGCACTATTTGCCATTCAGCTTTTACAAGAAGCTGGCATTGAATTACCTGGAGATTTAATCTTTCAATCCGTAATTGGGGAAGAAGTTGGAGAGGCAGGAACACTTCAATGCTGTAAAAGAGGTTATGATGTTGATTTTGCAGTCGTAGTGGATACGAGTGATTTACATATGCAAGGGCAGGGCGGTGTAATTACTGGATGGATTACTGTGAAAAGCCCCCAAACATTTCATGATGCAACACGCAGGCAAATGATCCATGCTGGAGGGCGTTTATTCGGAGCGAGTGCGATTGAAAAAATGATGAAAATTGTGCAAAGTTTACAAGAATTAGAGCGTCACTGGGCAGTTATGAAAACATATGAAGGCTATCCATATGGAACAACAACAATTAATCCAGCTGTTATTGAGGGCGGAAGACATGCAGCATTTATTGCGGATGAGTGCCGTTTGTGGATAACCGTACATTTTTACCCAAATGAAACGCATGAACAAATCGCACAAGAAATTGAAGCGTATATTGGGAAAGTAGCGGCTGCTGATCCATGGTTAAGTGAACATCCACCACAATTTAAGTGGGGTGGAGAATCAATGATTGTAGATCGGGGCGAAATTTTCCCTTCTTTAGAAGTAGATAGTGAACATGCAGCTGTAAAAACGCTTAGCTCAGTACACGAATCAATTCTCTTTAAAAATGCAATTTTAGATATGTCGGCAACGGTAACGGATGGTGGGTGGTTTAGTGAATTTCGTATTCCAGCTGTTATTTACGGACCAGGTACATTAGAAGAAGCTCATTCAATAAATGAGAAAGTTGAAGTAGAACAGTTAATTGAATTTACAAAAGTAACAACAGCATTTATATATGAATGGTGTCATACAAAAAAATAGATTAGTATGTTGAAATCGTACAGGTATGTATACTTGTACGATTTTTTAGTGAACTATTTCAGAGTTGAATAGAAACAACTGAAATAGTTCGTTATTTTTCTATGTCTTTCGTTTTAATTCGATTAATTTCTCTTTTGCTAATTCAACAGCAATTGCATCATCTAAATAGCCAATTGGAAAGAGATAGTCGGGAATAATATCTGTCGATAAAATGAAATACAGTAATGCGCCCCCAAGAACTGCACGCTCTTCTTTCGGAATAGTTGCATTGCAAAATTGTTGATACATATCCGTTAATTGTTCAATGAAAGGACCAGCACTATCAATTTGTTCTAATTTGCTTGCAAAACTTTCATGAATCCGTTTTTCACCTTCTGCTGTTTGAGCATAACGTTCATAGTTTTCAAGTTCTTGTTTCACGCGAGTTGTTGTGTAGTCGAAATCGAATAAGTTAGAGGATTGCAGAGTTTGCTGAATTGTATCAAGAGATGTATACATATCCGTCTTTTCTTTATTAATGTGAGGGAAATCCGGATACATTTCATCAAATAATAATTGGGGTGGAACTTGCAGACATTCTGCGAATTTTTGTAGATGTTTTTGCTTTGGCGGTTGTTTACCATTCATAATTCTTGAGATTGTTGCGGGATCGATATTTGTAAGCATTCCTAGTTGGCGCATAGATAAGGCACGTTCTTTTAAAAGTTTTTTTATTAATTTACTAAGCCGCTCATTTGGATTTTCTTTAGGCATAGTGAAGGCACTCCTTTTTATTGTTGAAAAAATGTTGAGTATTTATTACATGTATATGAAACAGACAGGCACAGTTGCTCAACATTTTCATAAGATGCATTGAAAAGTGAGAAAAAGGGGTGGCTGTTTATGAGTACGGCAGGTCTATTTTCAATTTTTTTAATCGGGATTGCTTCTAATTTAGATAATGCAGGTGTTGGGATTGCATATGGCATTCGTAAAATCCGAATTTCGTGGTTCAACAATTTTATCATCGCATTTTTTGGTTTTTTATTTACTTTATTAGCTGGCTTTTTTGGGAACTGGATTGCGTTATTTATTTCAGAGTTTACTGCAAACTTGATTGGAGCAATCATTTTAGGGATAATCGGTGTGTTTATTTTATGTCAGCCTTTTTTGGGGAAAAGAAATACCGGAGGCTCTAAAGATGGTAATGTACTTATGGGAATTTTACGCGATCCAGAAAAAGCAGATTTTGATGGTTCGAAAACAATTAGTTTTTCAGAAGCAATTGTTTTAGGAATTGCGTTGTCTATTAATAATATTGCAGGTGGGTTTGATGCTGGGGTAACAAACTTGAATCTGTGGCTTACAGCAACTATTTCTGGGGTGTTTAGTTTTATTTGTATTAGTGGCTTTGCATATGTAGGGAAACGATTTTTAGCAGAATACTTAGGGAAATGGGCGACGTTTATTGCAGGTGTGTTATTAATTCTTATTGGGATCGATCAGTTGTTGTAAGGAGACTAGAAAACAAGGTTCGAGTATTTCCTTGGAAATACAGCAAGGGATTGCATATATCGACGTACTTTTCTCCATACTAATACGGATTTCTTTTAAGAAAGGGGGATTTGTATGGGACGCGGGAAAGCATTTGATCATAAGAAAAAAGGGCATGATCATCAACCACCTAAAGGTGCGTTCATTCATAAAGATGTAAATGAACATACTTTGGAAGAGGAAGAGTTACCAGTAAATATTGAGGCGTATAAAAATAGTTTGAAAAAACATTAAAAGCACCTATATAGGTGCTTTTTTAGCGTATATCCTCAATTAATTGTTCCGATTCTTCATGCATACTGTACTCGCTTAATACTTGGATGCAAAGCCATTTTAATTCTTCGATCGTATGTTCAAGTTCTTCAGGAAGCACATGATGAATGTCTTCAAGTCCCATTCCGAAATGAATAAGTTCAAGTACTTGATCATCGATATTCCGATCCATTAATAGTTCAAGTACTTCTAAATTGAATATGTATCGGTGAGCTTCATCGAGTGAAACAACTTTTAGCTTTAAGCTTTCTACAATACTCAATATAAAAAGAAGAATTGTTTTCTCAAGAACAGGTTGTTTTCCCATTTGAAATATTAGTTTCATCTTTCACACCTCCACATGTAGCGCTAGGTTGTACTATATTATTCAGGAGGGGGGAGCAAATATGCATGATATAGAGAAACTTTCAGTATGGTTTTTGTAAGGAGATTGATAGCTGATAAAGTTGAGGTTTTTATGAAATGAAAAAATCCTGCTAGTATAGCAGGATAACTCGTGATTAAAAAATGCTCCAACCTTCTTGAGCAGAAAGAAGTTCAAGAATTTTAAAACCAGCGATACTATTTCCGTTTGCATCTAAAGCTGGTCCGAAAATACCAATTCCCATTTCTCCTTTTACGCAGCCGAAAATGCCACCAGCTACACCGCTTTTTGCGGGGATACCAACACGAATCGCAAATTCACCAGACTCGTTATACATACCGCATGTAACCATAAATGTTTTACAAATCTTTGTAATATGCTTAGGGATAATTTGTTTTTTCTTGTATGGGTCATATCCATCCATCGCAAAAATTAAACCGATACGTGCTAAATCGATACAGTTTACTTCAACTGCGCATTGACGAGTGTATAAATCCATCAGTTCTTCGATGTCACAATCGATAATTCCGTTTTGTTTCATATAGTAACAAAGTGAACGGTTTAAGTAAGCTGTCTCTAATTCTGAATTGGCAACTTTAGAAGAATAATTAATAGTAGGATTATCTGTTATTTCACGTACAAAATGAAGGATGCGCTCCATCTTTTCTTCATTATCTTTTCCTGTTAACATGCTTGTAATAGCTAGTGCCCCTGCATTAATCATTGGATTAAGTGGTTTAGAAGGGCTTGTCGTTTCTAACTTAATAATAGAATTAAATGGATCACCAGTTGGTTCCATTCCAACTTTAGAAAATACATATTCTTCACCACGATCTAAAAGGGCAAGCGCAAGTGTAATTACTTTTGAAATACTTTGAAGAGTAAATAGTGTTTGTGAGTTGCCAGCATGAATGTATTCTGTTTCTTTATGGAAAATGGCAATCCCTAAATCATCTGGATTTGCATTTCCTAGTTCGGGGATATAAGTAGCAAGCTTTCCTTTTTTCGTATATGGTTTTACTTGTTCTAACAACTGTTGTAAGTTGTTTGTTTCAATGCACTGCATAGTACCAACGCTCCTATTTCGAATTAACTAAGTTTACTTTTCCCGATATGCTCGGAAATAAATAATAACATGAAAAAGTGGAATGATAAAACGAAAGTTGCATGTTCTATAGTGGGTCTTTCGTTTCAAGTATTCTGTATTCCAAAAGGAGAATTTTCCTTTTATATAACAGTTTGGAAATAGGAGATTTATCCATAAAAAATTCAAAAATAAAAACTACACATCTATACAACTATATGTTATTATGGTTATGTAAATAGAAAGCGTTTTCTAAAGCGTACTTATAATGATAACGATTTCATAAATTTGATAGGGGGAATTAAAATGTTGCAGTTTTTACAACGTATTGGTAAAGCGTTAATGCTTCCAATCGCCGTACTACCAGCAGCAGGATTATTGCTTCGTTTAGGGCAACCGGATGTATTTGATATTCCTGTTATGGCACAGGCCGGCGCAGCGGTTTTTGATAATTTAGCACTTATTTTTGCAATTGGTATTGCAATCGGTCTTTCAGTTGATGGTAGTGGTGCAGCAGGTCTTGCAGGTGCAATTGGTTATCTGGTTATGAAAAACAGTATTGATGCACTTAGTAAGGGATATTCTACTGTAGAATTACAAGATAAATTAGGTAAAGTTCAAGATTTAATAGGCAATAGCGCAAATGTAGATCCATCTAAGCTGGCAGATACAATGACACAAGTATCTAAGGCCGCCGAATTATCGACTAAAGTGGATATGAAAGTTTTAGGTGGTATTATTGTCGGTGTTATAGCAGGATTCCTTTATAATAAATTCCATAAGATTAAACTTCCAGAATGGTTGGGTTTCTTTGCTGGAAAACGTTTCGTTCCGATTGTTACATCGGTTGTGATGCTAATATTAGGAATTTTATTCGCACAAATTTGGCCAGCAATTCAAAATGGCATTGATGCATTAGCTCATGGAATTGTTAATTTAGGTGCAGTTGGTTCAGGTCTATTTGGTTTATTAAACCGTCTATTAATTCCAATTGGTTTACACCATGTAATGAACACATACTTCTGGTTCGTATTTGGTGACTTTACAAATGCAGCAGGTAATGTTGTAAATGGTGATATTGCTCGCTTCCTTGCAGGAGATAAAACAGCAGGTATGTTTATGACTGGTTTCTTCCCAGTTATGATGTTCGGTTTACCAGCAGCATGTTTCGCAATGATTGCAGCTGCTAAACCAGAAAAACGTAAAATGGTTACAGGTATGTTAGGTGGTCTAGCATTAACTTCATTCTTAACTGGTATTACAGAACCAATTGAATTCTCATTCATGTTCTTATCACCAGTATTATATGGTATTCATGCCGTGTTAACAGGTATTTCTTTATTTGTAACAACAGCACTTGGCATTCACGATGGTTTCACATTTAGTGCCGGTGCAATTGATTACTTCTTAAATTTTGGTATTGCAACAAAACCAGTATTGCTAGCGGGAATCGGTTTAATTTACGCAGTAATTTACTTTGTAGTATTCTACTTCTTAATTAAGAAGTTTGACTTGAAAACTCCTGGTCGTGAAGATGACGATGAGTTAGCTGAAGAGGATGATGTGCCAGTTGCAGGTTCAATTGGTGAAACTTACGTAGCAGCTTTAGGTGGAAAAGAAAACTTAACAGTTATTGATAACTGTGCAACACGTCTACGCTTACAAGTGAAAGATGCTGGTCAAGTAAACGAAGCAGCATTAAAACGTGCTGGTGCAAAAGGTGTTATGAAATTAAGTAACACGAGTGTCCAAGTTATCGTAGGTACAAATGTTGAATCTGTTGCCGATGATATGAAAAAACACGTATAAATAATTAGATAAGAGGATATCCGAAAAGATTGATAATATCAGTTTTTTAGAGGGTATCCTCTTTTTTTATGTTAAAAATTTAAGGGGAATCTTACTTTTGTAAATTTTCTTTTTCTTTTTTTGTACATATAGGTTGGTAATATGTTCAGTGCGTGATAAAGTAGTGATGTTATAGAATAGATTATCCAAAATCTACTAAAATAAATCTTTAGTAGAGGAAGTGAATTATTGGTGAATAAGGGGAAAAAAGCAATCATGGATCACGAAAAAAATAATGCGAATGGGAAATCACGTCGGCCGATTGTATACATAAAAAGAACAATCATTCTCGTCTTACTATTTTCACTTGTATATTTCATGTATACAAAAATTGTTGTGCATAATAAGAAAGAAGAAACTTTAAAAGCAGCAGCAGAAATGAAGAAACAAGAAGAGCTAAAAAAGAAAGAAGAAAAAAAGAAGCAAGAAGCACAAAAACAAAAAGAGCAGGAAGAACAGGTGAAGCAAGCACAAGCTGTGGAAAAGCCTGCTGAGGGACCACCTCAAGAAATTAATGAAAACGCTCAATTAGATCAATATTTACAAAACGCAGGATTTAGTGGAACAGCTGTTATTGTGAAGAACGGAAAAGTTCTTTTGAATAAAGGATATGGTATGGCGAACAAAGAGAAACAAGTACCGAATAATTCAGAGACAACTTTTTATATTGGTTCTATTTCAAAGGCTTTTGTAGCGACTGCTATTATGCAATTAAAAGATCAAAATAAATTAAACGTAGAGGATACGGTTGCAAAGTATATTCCAGATTTCCCTCAAGGTAATGGTATTCAGTTAAAACATTTACTAACACATACATCAGGAATTCCAGAGTATGAGCAGGGAACAGAGGATATTTCTCATGAAGAATTGATAAAACGAATAGGAAAGCAAAAGCGTGTTGGGAGTCCAGGAGAGAAATGGAAATATTCCGATTCGAACTATTCGATACTTGCCTACATCGCTGAGAAGGTAAGTGGACAACCGTTAGAAGAGTATATTAAACAACATATTTTTGCTACTGCTGGTATGAAACATTCTGGTTTCGGTAAAGCGTTAGAGCAAACAAGGTTCCCATCAACAGGTTATAAAATAGTAAATAACAATATGACAACACCTAATATTCCAAGTATGTCACAACTATATGGTTGTGGTGATATATATACAAGTGCACATGATTTATATTTATTTAATGAAGCACTCTTCTCTGGAAAGTTAATTTCAAAAGAGAGCTATGATCAAATGTTTACAGGCGGAAAAAAAGATTACGGATTTGGTTGGTATGTAGACCCGGGCAGTTATTCAAATCACGGTGTAATGCCAGGATGGAATTGCTTAAATGGATTTAGTAAAAACGGAAGTGTGTATGTCGTTTTATTATCTAACATTCAAAACAACATTAAATCGTTTGGTAAAGTGAATAACGACATTTATACGATGTTGCGAAATATTGAAGTGTAAGAGGCTATCCTTTTGGATAGTCTTTTTTTATGGAGGAAGTGTATGTGCAATGGGATAATGAAATAAAGTGAAACTTTAATCAGTGGGGGTTTTCTTCATCCCCCACTGATTATTAGTTGAACCAATCGGGCTTTTACGGGCAGTCGATCACCCACCTAACTTCTTTGCTTTCGCCGAATTTTGAAGTGTGGGTCTTACTGCCCGTTACTGCGGGATAAATGGAAAAGGGGGAGGGATATGAGTATACATAAGCATCACGCACGTAATGCGAAACGAATTTTCTTTGTATCTGTCATTGTATGGATTATCGTCGCAATTGTATTAGTGATGGAATATAAAAAAGGGATGCTATTCACTTCGGAGAAAGAAAATCTAAAATTAATAGGTGTTGTAATACCAGCATTTGGATTATTAATATATAGCTTTATGGAAAAACGAAGAGCAAAAATGCTTAAACAGGAAAATTATAATATGGAGACTTCTGAATTATTTGATCAGCAAAAATTTGTTGTTCGCAAAGAGGTAGGGGTATTTCAAGTAATAACGTACTTTGGATTGGATGGAAATACAGTAGGTTTTTTAAAAGAAGAGTATGATTTTGTTATTCAACGTATATGGCAAGCTGTACTTTCTTTTCTTTTTAAGGGACTACATAAGCAACAATTTTATTTATATAATCACTCGGGAGAAAGGTTGTTGCGTGTTCAAAAGAAGATGGGAGTACGTAATTTCTATATTTTTTCTAATGTAGATGGAAAGGAAATTGGAGAGTTGAAACAAGTACTAAGTTTAACAAAGTGGGAATGGATCTTTTTAGGGGGGGATGGTAAAGAAGTTGGTAAAGTGACTGGGGACCTTTCAGCAACAATGCAGAAAATAGATTGGCGAGATGGGACGCATATTGATGTGAAAGAAGATGGTATTCCGTTAGAAGCTGTTAAGTATTTCTCGGCAAGTGGTGGTTCACTTGTTACAGCTTCTATAAGTGAACAAGCAGAATTACCACGAGCGGTTTATTATAGTATCTCTGCCATAATTACAATTAAAAATTAAAATATTTATAAAGATAGATGGGATACCATCTATCTTTTTTGTGTGATTAGAACATATTGTTTTGTTGAAAAATGTATGTCTTACCTATCACAAAAAGGTTTGTTTTGTATACATTAAGATGTATGGATGTATTTTTATAATTTAAAAATAATAGGAGGAGAAGTGTATGTGTCTGTTCGGTAAGTATTGGAAAAGGTTATCGAGATTGTTTAATAGGCAATTAGATTATTTTTTAGATAATAAGTTATTGCCTGCTGTGGAAAGACTTTTATTTTCACAAAACTTCGCGAGATTTATTCAAAGAAACTCTAAGCAAGCTACGGAAGAATTTATTGAATCAAGTAGATTTCAATCTATTATTTGCAACATATTAAAAGAATGTAATACATCGCCTTTTAAAGAAATTGCAGAGCAGTATTTGGGTAAAAACGTAGAAATTACAGTGACAGTTGGACAGTTAACCGGTGTTATTGTAGCAGTTGGTGATGATTTCTTAATACTACAAGAAGGAATAGGGACAGAAGTTTTATTACCGTTTGCAAGTATTGTATCAATTAAAGAAGCGTAAGAAAGGAGACTTATATATGTTATTTACTGATGAATTGCGTAACCATGTTGGCGAGCTGGTGCAAGTGGTGACTGCTGTTGAAATCGTTGCAGGGGTGCTTTTATCTGTGACAGATGGAGCAGTAAGCGTTCGTACTTCTCCTTCCTATGGACCACCGGAAGATGTAATTGTACGTATTCCTGTTATTGCCTATGTTCGCTTGGAAGGGTAAGAGTGATAAAAGTATGAAAGTATCAGTTGTTATTCCAGTGCATAATGAAGCAAGTACCTTATCAAAGGTTTTAGCAGAAGTAAAAAAGTTAGAACCATATGAAATTATCATAGTAGATAATGGGTCGACCGATGGGACAAAAGAAATAGCATTACAACATCATTGCCGTGTGGTGTATTATAATCATTCTCTTGGTAATGATGTGGGACGGGCAATTGGCGCTAGAGAAGCAAAAGGTGAAATTGTCTTATTTTTAGACGGTGATATCGTCATGAAAAGTGAAGAATTATACGCTTTTATTAAAGGAATACAGCAAGGACATCAAATTGTTTTGAATAACTTAACATGGTCTGTTTATTTAAAAATGCGACCACATTATACGACGGTTGGAAAATATATGTTAAATCGTTATTTGAACAAGAAAGAATTTGTTGTAGGGTCTTTAATTGCAATACCACATGCAATCAGTCGTGAAGTGATTGAAAAACTGGGGTGGTGGAATTTAGCAGATCCAGCATTATTTCAAGCGATGGCGATGTCTAGAGGAGTAGATATTTCAGATATGGCTTCAGTTGATGTAATATACACAAATAAAGTTCGTCCTGTTCATACGGGCACATCACCTGATTCTCCTTATCCGAAAGCGACTAGTCGTATTATGGGGGATCATTTACGTGCTTTGCAATATATAACCGAAACATATGGTAAACGCGGTGGTTTTTCGGAGGGAAATAGAGATAGAGAGTTTATAGGGCAATATAAACCAGCTGTATTAAAGAAGGAAAAAGCGAAATATAGTGCGATTATACCAGTGTCAGAAGAAAAAATGACTATAAGATCTGTTATACAAGAAGTAAAAAAAGCAGGAGTAGATGAAATTATTATTGTTGCGAATGGAGCAGATATGGAGACTATTAAACAAGTAGAGCTAGAGAATGTTATTGTTGTTGAAGTTACGAAGGCGCTTGGACACAATGTAGCACGAGCGATAGGTGCCATGCATGCTACAGCAGAGATTTGTTTATTCGTTGATGGAGATTTTGCTATTCCGGCAAAAAAACTAGTTCCATTTTTGCGTGCTATTGAAGATGGAAGTGATATGGCATTAAATGATTTGCAGTGTTTATTAGATATATTTCATCCAGCAGATCCAATTAGTATGGGAAAATACTTTGTGAATTTGGTAGCGAAACGACCAGATTTATGGAATAACTCACTAACAGCAGTACCACATGCCATCCATAAGAAGGTAATAGAGAAAATAGGATATGACTCTCTTATCATTCCGCCATTAGCACAAATGAAAGCTATTTTAGAAGGATTCTCTATTACAACCGTTGAGTTTGTAGATGTTATAAAAACAAATCGAGTACGTCCAGAGCAACATGAATTTGTAAATGGGCGCATTTCAGCATTTGACCGTATTTTCGGTGACCAACTTGAGGCGATTGCGTATTTATTACAATATACAGACGAACGCGGAGGTTTTACAGATGGAGATAGAGATAGAGAAATAATTCAACAATTGAGAAGGGAAGAAGAGAATACAAATGAATACTAGTCGTAAAGTAGCTATCATTGGATTAGGGTATGTTGGTCTTCCTTTAGCGGTCCATCTTGCAGAAAGGGGCCATACTGTACTTGGATTAGATAAAGATACTAGAAAAATAGAATCAATTATAAAAGGAGAAAGTTATATTCCGGATGTTTCTTCTAAAGAGTTACAAAGTTTATTGACGAAAAAAAAATTAATAGTAAATACACCGGATCAAGGTATTGCTGATTTTCAAAATAGTGATTATGTTATTGTCACTGTCCCGACTCCAATTAATGAACAAAGAGAACCAGACTTAAGTGCTCTCATTTCAGCTTCACATTATATACAACAAAACCTTCAAAAAGGACAAACCTTCATTTTTGAAAGCTCCACATATCCAGGTACACTCGAGGAAGTTATCATTCCTATTATTTCTCAAACAGGTAAAAAGGCAGGAGAAGATTTCTATATCGGATATTCCCCTGAGAGAATTGATCCAGCAAATAGTCAATATTCAGTTCAATCTATTCCAAAAGTTATTAGTGGACAAACAGAAAAGTGTAAACAAAAAGTACAGGCTTTGTATAGCACTATTTTTGATGTAGTTGTTCCAGTTAGTTCACCGAAAGTAGCGGAGATGTGTAAGCTATTCGAAAACATTCAGCGCCTAGTTAATATTTCATTAGTCAATGAACTAAACACATTATGTGAAAGTTTAGGAATTGATTTTTATGAGGCACTTGAAGCGGCATCTACAAAACCATTTGGATTTACTCCATATTGGCCAGGTCCAGGGATAGGAGGACACTGTATTCCAGTAGACCCTTTATATTTTCAATGGAGAATAAAAAAGAATGGTGCAATGAGTCAATTAATTGAAGCAGCGCATGTAATTAATGAAGAAATGCCAGAGAGAATGGTCAAGAAAGTAAAAGATGTGGTGCAACCACCTACAACGGTTTTAATTGTAGGGATTGCATATAAGAAAGATGTAAATGACTTAAGAGAATCACCAGCGTTGCCAATTATTGAATTGTTAATAAAAGAAGGATACGAGATAGAATATCACGATCCATATATATCTTCGGCAAAACTTGGAGATAAGGTGTACCAATCTGTTTCTTTGAATGAACAAGCCGTTAACCAAGCGGGTTGTATTTTAATTTTAACGGATCATTCTAATATCGATTGGAAGCTTTTTAAAGGAATAAAGCGAGTAGTAGATACGCGTGGGATTGTAAAGAAGGTGAGTAAATGAGTAAGAAATGTTTAATTACAGGGGGAGCAGGATTTATTGGATCCCATTTAGGTGAAGAGTTGGTGAGAAGAGGTTATAATGTCACGATTGTGGATAACTTCTATAAAGGGAAAAATAAATATCATGATGAGTTAATGAAAGAAATTCGGGTTATTCCAATAAGTGTCTTAGACAAAAATTCTATTTATGAACTAGTAAACCAACATGATGTCGTGTTTCATTTAGCAGCAATTTTAGGTGTGAAAACGACAATGGAAAAGAGTATAGAGCTCGTTGAAACGAATTTTGATGGAACGAGAAACATTTTACAAGCAGCGCTAAAAGGAAAGAAGAAAGTAGTCTTTGCTTCTACTTCAGAAGTATATGGTAAGGCAAAGCCACCCTTTTCTGAAGAGGGGGATCGATTATACGGGGCAACTTCTAAAATACGTTGGAGTTATGCAGTGTGTAAAACATTAGAAGAAACATTATGTTTAGGATACGCATTAGAAGGTTTACCTGTAACGATTGTTCGTTATTTTAATATTTATGGTCCAAGAGCGAAAGATGGTCCATATGCAGGGGTAATCCCGCGATTTATTAGTGCGGCCCTGCAAGGTGAAGACATTCTCGTATATGGAGATGGAAAGCAGACACGTTGCTTTACGTATGTAAGTGATGCGGTAGAGGCAACGATTCGAGCTATGGATGAAAAGGTAAATGGTGAGATTATTAATATAGGTTCTGAGAATGAAAAAAGTATAAAAGAAGTAGCAGAGGTCATTAAAAAATTAACGGATTCTTCTTCAAAGATTGTACAAGTACCTTTTGAAGAAGTATATCCACATGGTTTTGAAGAAATTCCAAATAGAAGACCAGACGTAACAAAATTAAAAGAGCTTGTTCAATTTCAGGCGAAAGTAACGTGGGAAAACGGATTGAAGGAAACAATTAAGTGGTTTCGTGAAGAAGACAATGGCTAAGTCATTATCTGTTATTATTCCTGCATGTAATGAAATCGATACGATTTCAGACGTTATTCAATCGGTAAAAGGATTAAATCCATTAGAGATTATTGTAGTAGCAAATGGTTGTACTGATGGTACAGAAACAGTTGCTGAGCATTTAGGATGTAAAGTACTGCGGTATACAGAGAAGCTTGGAAATGATGTTGGACGTGCAGCTGGTGTCAAAGAAGCTATAGGTGATGTACTACTATTTATAGATGGTGATTTTGCTATTCAAACTTCAAAATTACAGTTATTTCTTAATCCGATTTTATACAATCAGGCAGATGTAGTTTTAAATAATTTGGACGCAGTATTTTTAAAAAGGCAAAAACCTAATTCTATTACAGTATGGCGCCAAATATTAAATGCAATATTAGAGCGCGAAGAATTAAAAGTTGATTCTTTATTAGCTGTACCGCATGCGTTAACGAAAGAAGTTGTACAAAGCATTGGATATGAATGTTTTGTTAATCCTATTGTAGCTCATTTACGCCTAGTACAAAGCGAATGGAGAATTAGTCGTCATTGCGCAATTGATGTTATTACGCCGAATAAATTCCGGCCGACCGAGCATGCTGCATACGGCACAAGCCTTTCTCAATCCGAAAAACGAATGATAGGTGATCATATAGAAGCTGTAGCAGAGCAAATAGTAGACAGCGATGGGCGCGGAGGATATCATGATGGAAATAGGAAAAGAGAAAGTGTTTATCATACTTTAGATTTTGAAGATTTTTATCAAGGGTGGGGCGTTACATCTAAGTTGTATAAAGAAAAGCAATTATCGGTCATTATTCCTGTACAAGATGAAGAGAAAACAATTGGAAACGTTATAGAAGAGCTTCGCAAAATTGAACCTTTTGAAATCATCGTTGTTGTAAATGGTTCGTCTGATAAGACTGCAACGATTGCAAAAGACAAGGGAGCAACGACAATTGTATATAAAGAAGCGCTCGGAAATGATGTGGGGCGCTCACTTGGAACGTATTTTGCAAAAGGAGAAATTGTGTTATTTATAGACGGCGATTTTGTTATTCCAGCGAATGAGCTATATCCTTTTGCCAAAGCTATTGCAGATGGAATGGATGTCGCATTAAATGATCTAAATCATTATTTAGATTTAAGAGTACCGCTTCATCTTGTAACTGCATTTAAATACGCATTAAATTTAGCTTGTGATAGAAAAGATTTAGGCGTAGGCTCTCTTATTGCTGTGCCTAATGCGTTTAGCCAGAAATGTTTGAAAGGAATTGGGTATCGGTCTTTACTGGCACCGTGTGTAGCCCAAGTGAAAGCTATTCTTTCAGGATTTGAAGTTGCATGTGTAAGTCGTGTTGAGGTCGATAAGATGAACCGTATTCGTCCCAGTGAACATTTTGCAAAAATAGGTCATCCGCCAGCTGTACTCCGAATTATTGGTGATCATATAGAAGGGTTAGAGCAATTAATTGTATTAACAGGCAGTCGTGGGGGATTCCATGATGGAAATAGAAAAAGGGATATTTTATAGGTAACAAAAAAAGTGTACAACATATGTACACTTTTTTGCTCTGTTATAAAAACTATAACAGATTAGGAGATAAGAGTATTACAGCTCTACAATGGGTATTGTTCTTATATTACAAAATAGGACTCGTATATAAGAATACCAAAAAAATACAATTAAGGAAAGGGTTAATTTTAAAGACTTTCAAATGAAGTTAACACTATACATATAGTAGTTTGCTCAATATTTCACAAACATGTCACAACTATTTCGTTCACTTTCACCAAAAAGTAGTATTCTAAGTGTGTAAGCTGTTATATAAAAAATCTTAGTCCTGTACTAATCAAAAATGGAGGAGATTAGGATGACTCAAGTATTAGAAAATGTTAAAAACGCATGGGAAAACTTTAAAGGTGAAAAATGGAAAGCAGAGATTGATGTTCGCGATTTCATTTTAAATAATGTAAACGTTTTCGAAGGAGATGAATCTTTCTTAGCGGGGGCAACTGAAGCAACGAAACAACTTTGGGATCAAGTAATGGATTTAACAACAAAAGAACGTGAAAACGGTGGCGTTCTTGATATGGATACAAAAATTGTTTCTTCTATCACATCACATGAACCAGGATATTTAAATAAAGATATTGAAAAAGTAGTCGGTTTCCAAACTGAAAAACCATTTAAACGTTCTTTACAACCATATGGTGGTATTCGTATGGCGGAACAAGCTTGTGAATCTTATGGATACGAAATGGATAAAGAACTTAGTCGTATTTTTAGAGATTGGAGAAAAACTCATAACCAAGGTGTATTCGATGCATACACACCAGAAATGAGAAATGCACGTAAATCAGGCGTTATTACTGGTCTTCCAGATGCATACGGACGTGGACGTATTATCGGTGACTACCGCCGCGTAGCGTTATATGGTATTGATCATTTAATTGAAGCGAAAAAAGCTGATTTAGATTTAACTGGCGGTGTAATGAGCGAAGATACAATGCGTTTACGTGAAGAGTTATCTGAGCAAATGCGTGCACTTCAAGAATTAAAACAAATGGCTGCTTCTCATGGCTTTGATATTTCTAAGCCAGCAACAACTGCACAAGAAGCATTTCAATGGTTATACTTCGCATATCTTGCAGCAATTAAAGAGCAAAACGGAGCTGCAATGAGTCTTGGACGTACTTCTACATTCTTAGATATTTATATTGAAAGAGATTTAGCAAATGGTACTTTAACAGAAGAAGACGTACAAGAAATTGTGGATCACTTCATTATGAAATTACGTCTTGTGAAATTTGCAAGAACACCTGATTATAATGAATTATTCTCTGGTGACCCAACTTGGGTAACAGAGTCTATCGGTGGTATGGCATTAGATGGTCGTCCATTAGTAACAAAGAACTCATTCCGTTTCTTGCATACATTAGATAATTTAGGACCAGCTCCAGAACCAAACTTAACAGTTCTTTGGTCTAAACAATTACCACAGAACTTTAAAAACTACTGTGCGAAAATGTCTATTAAAACATCAGCAATTCAATATGAAAATGATGATATTATGCGTGCTGACTACGGCGATGATTACGGAATTGCTTGTTGTGTATCTGCAATGAGAATCGGTAAACAAATGCAGTTCTTCGGCGCACGTGCAAACTTAGCAAAAGCATTATTATATGCGATTAACGGCGGTAAAGATGAAAAATCTAAAGCACAAGTTGGTCCTGAGTACGCACCGATTACTTCTGAAGTATTAGATTATGAAGAAGTTATGCATAAGTTTGATATGACAATGGAATGGTTAGCGGGTCTATATTTAAACACATTAAATGTTATTCACTACATGCACGATAAATATAGCTATGAGCGTATTGAAATGGCACTTCATGATACAAATGTTCTGCGTACAATGGCAACAGGTATCGCGGGTCTATCTGTAGTAGCAGACTCTTTAAGTGCAATTAAACACGCAAAAGTAAAACCAATTCGTGATGAAAATGGAATTGCAGTTGACTTTGAAATCGAAGGAGATTTCCCTAAATACGGTAACAATGATGACCGTGTAGATGAAATCGCTGTAAATCTGGTGAAAACATTTATGAATAAACTTCGTAAACATAAAACATATAGAAATTCTGTTCATACAATGTCAATCTTAACAATCACATCTAACGTTGTATATGGTAAGAAAACTGGTAACACTCCAGATGGTCGCCGTACTGGAGAACCATTTGCACCAGGTGCGAATCCTATGCATGGACGTGATACAAAAGGTGCATTAGCTTCATTATTATCTGTAGCTAAATTACCATATGAAGATGCACAAGATGGTATTTCTAATACATTCTCTATTATTCCAAAAGCACTTGGTAAAGAAGATGATGTACAAGTACGTAACTTAGTATCAATGCTTGATGGTTATGCAGTAAAAGAAGGTCATCACTTAAATATTAACGTATTTAACCGTGAAACATTAATGGATGCAATGGAACACCCTGAGAAATATCCACAATTAACAATTCGCGTATCTGGTTACGCTGTAAACTTTATTAAATTAACTCGTGAACAACAAATTGATGTAATTAACCGTACAATGCATGAAAGCATGTAAGTGAAAAAGTGTCCCTCTGCATTTTATAAATAGCAGAGGGAGGCTGTTTCAATAAAGGAGGAAGTAAAATGGTAAAAGGAAGAATTCATTCTGTAGAGTCTTGTGGTACTGTTGATGGCCCAGGAATTCGTTATGTCATATTTACACAAGGGTGTTTATTACGTTGTCAATATTGTCATAATGCTGATACGTGGGAGATCGGTAAAGGAAAAGAAATAACAGTCGAAGAAGTAATGCAGGATGTGACATGTTACCTTCCTTTTATTGAAGCTTCCGGAGGCGGTATAACAGTTAGTGGTGGGGAACCATTATTACAGCTAGATTTCTTAATTGAGTTATTTAAGAAATGTAAAGAAGTTGGAATTCATACAACAATTGATTCTTCGGGTGGTTGTTATTCTGAAGAACCAGAATTCCAAAATAAGCTAGATATTTTAATGAATTACACAGATTTAGTTTTATTGGATTTGAAACATATTGATTCAAAGAAACATCGTAAATTAACAGGAAAACCAAATGAACATATTTTACAATTTGCTCGTTATTTATCAGATAAAAATAAACCGATTTGGGTACGACACGTATTAGTTCCTGGTATTACTGATAATGAAGAGGATCTACAAAAATTATCTAGCTTTATTCAAAGCCTGTCTAATGTTCAGAAAGTTGAAGTGCTACCCTACCATAAGCTTGGTGTATATAAATGGGAAGCACTTGGGCATAAGTATCCACTCGCGAATGTAGAACCGCCTACTGAAAAAAATGTAGAACAAGCAAGACATATTTTACAAGCAGTCTAATCCAAATATTGGATTAGGCTTTTTGCTTTCTTGACAATAAACCCTAGAGTATATATATAGAAAAGAGTATACTGAAAATAGAATATCCATATTTTTGTAAGGAATAAGTGGAGAAATTTACATAATTGTAAAGGGAAATCAAAATAGTAAAAAGAATTAAGAAGTAAAAGAGTGAGTATCATGGAATAGAGAACATTTGTAAGTTATTGCGAAAGCTCTTATAGGAAAGTATAATGTAAAGATATGAGCACAGATAGGATTAAGGGGTCAATCTTATATGCTTTGCATATCCACGACAGGTACATAGCTGAAAGAGAAGTATTAGAATCTGTTTATGTAATTTTTAAGGAAAATGTTTTTCCTATTGTCGTATATGCAATATGGAGAAACAATAAGCTAGGAGTGGATTTGTTTGATAAAAAACCCCAAGGTTTTAATATTAACTGCACATTACGGTAATGGTCATGTGCAAGTAGCGAAAACATTAGAACAAACATTTCGCCAAAAAGGAATTAAAGATGTAATTGTATGCGATCTGTTCGGAGAATCACATCCAGTTATAACCGATATTACAAAATATTTATATTTAAAAAGTTATACAATAGGAAAAGAATTATACCGCTTGTTTTATTATGGCGTAGAAAAAATTTATGATAAAAAAATAGCATCTTGGTATGCGAATTTTGGAAGAAAACGTTTGAAATTACTTTTACAAGCAGAGAAACCGGATATTGTTATTAATACCTTTCCAATCATAGCTGTACCAGAGTTAAAAAAGCAAACAGGTATTTCAATCCCTGTTTATAACGTATTAACGGATTTTTGTGTGCACAAAATATGGATTCATCGGGAAGTAGATCGTTATTTTGTAGCAACTGATCACGTGAAAAAAGTTATGATTGATATTGGTGTGCCTGCGGAGCAAATTGTTGAAACCGGAATTCCGATTCGTAGTAGTTTTGAGCTAAAGATCAATCCAGACATTATATATAATAAATATCAGTTATGTAAGAATAAAAAGATTTTACTAATTGTAGCAGGTGCTCATGGGGTATTAGGAAGTGTAAAAGAACTATGCCAATCATTTATGTCAGTACCTGATTTACAAGTAGTTGTCGTTTGTGGGAAAAATGAAGCGTTAAAACAGGATTTATTAGGGTTACAGGAAAAAAATTCTGATGCATTAAAAGTATTTGGTTATGTTGAAAATATTGATGAACTATTCCGTGTTACTTCTTGTATGATTACAAAGCCAGGCGGTATTACGTTAAGCGAAGCGGCAGCATTGCAAGTACCTGTCATTTTATATAAGCCTGTTCCAGGACAAGAAAATGAAAATGCGATGTACTTTGAAAGAAAAGGAGCTGCAGTTGTCATTCGTGATGATAGTGAGGTTTTTGCAAAAACAGAGGCGTTATTACAAGATGATATGAAGCTTCTTCAAATGAAAGAAGCGATGAAAAGCATTTATCGTCCAGAGCCAGCGGGTCATATTGTGGATACAATTTTGGCAGAAAATCATGTAGAACCGAATCATATACCTATTAAATCACCTGCTCTTGCACAATTATTTACTTAATATGAAACCCTCTTTTATATGTTTAAAGAGGGTTCTTTATTGTTTTATAAGATAAATTAGTAACTTATCCACATGAAGATTGCGCTTTCATTAAACAGTAAAGTCGAAATATTAACAACTATATCCACATTGTCCACAATTTTTAGAAAAATATCCACAATTCTAACATTTACTATGCGTTACAGCATATAAATTTGTGAAGGGTTTATAGAATTTATTCACAATTCTATAAATTATGTGGATAACGTTATCCACATAAAAAAGGTTCCTTATTTATAAGGAACCTTTTTGTCTATTCTATCACGTAGAAAAAATATGTAATGAGAATGAATAATTAGGGGGGAAACTTCTAATTATTCATTCTCACTTTAAATACTTTTCGAGCGATAACCCGCTGCGCGATCTGCTTTGCGAAATTCTCGTTGGTAGAGAACTTCTTGTGTACTAGATAATGTGTTTTTTGCTTTGTCACGTTTCTTTTTATCCATTACAAATCACCTCGTGTCCTAAAGTCACTATCTATCGTTTCCAAAGACATGGAGTGATATACGTATATTGCAAAATGTTAATGATTAATTATTTTTTCTAAAAATTTAGATTATGCTTCTTTTAATTGGTGAGCATCTTGGAACGTTGTATCTCGCATTGTAGCAAGTGTATATTGATCTTTTGGAATTTCATATAAGTTATATACTTCTTCATTTGCGTTAATTTCATCATAAACGGCTTTTCTTGTTTCGTTTGCTAGATTTACATATTGTAGTTTTTCGGCAGCTTTAATAGAACGAATATTTATTTTACGAATACGCATAAAGATTGTTTCAATATCTAATTCATAGAAAAGTTCGCTGAAAAATGAATCTTTCGCCAACTTATTATAGCCTTTTCCATGATAAGGTTTGCCAAGCCATGTTCCGAGAAATCCGGCTTTTTCTTGCACATCAAATAAAGTAATTGTTCCGATAGGGTTACCCCATTCATCTAAAATTGTGCGTGAAATTAATTCCCCACGCTCTTCAGCTTCAATCGTTTGTTTTGTTAGAAATAAATATTCCTCATAAGAATAAGCCTTTTGACGCACAAAAGGGAAGACAGCTGGATCCACCATTAACTCGTATAGAACGTGGCTGTCGTGTAAGTCGCGTTTTTTCAACACACTAACTCCTCCTCACACGAGGGTAGCATGACGAAAAAACACCCCACCCTCGAAATTTTTATATCAATCTTTAAAAAATTTCGGGGTGGGAATCGAACCCACTAGAACCAGTTTCTAACGCTGGTGGCGCACCATTTGCCTTCCCCATTCATCAATTTGAAAATGATAATCACGACACAAATTGATTATGGTTTCATTCAGTTTATAATCGTATAATACTTTATCTAGTCAAAAAAATAAACTAGTTTTTTTTATTTTTTTTGTAAATTATTTTTCCATCAATCATGGTTAGTACAGGCTTGGCTAAATAATGGAAAGGATGATGAGTCCATAACACGAGATCAGCGTCTTTTCCAACCTCAATGCTTCCAATTCTATCCTCTAAACGTAAATTTCGTGCTGGAAATATAGTGATTCCTTCTAGTGCAGTTTTTTCGTCTAATCCTTCCCTTACTGCGACAGCAGCACAAACATTTAAATATTGAATTGGTGTATAAGGGTGATCCGTTGTTATAGAAACTTCCACTCCATTTTTCGATAATATATGGTAAGTATCCCATGTTTTGTTTTTAAGTTCGATTTTAGAACGACGTGTAAGAGTGGGGCCAACTGAAACCTTCAAATTGTGTTTCGAAAGCTCTTCAACAATAAAATGTCCTTCTGTACAATGTTCAAGACGTAAATCGAGATTGAACTCTTTTGCAAAGCGTAGAGCAGAACTAATATCATCTGCTCGGTGAGCGTGGATACGTACGGGTATTTCGCGGCGTAATGCTTTTAAAATAGGAAGCATTCGAAAATCAGCTTCATGCCCATAGTGCTGTGCTTCATAAAATGATTCCCGAAGTAATCCCATAATTCCCATACGTGTAATAGACTCTTTTGTTCCATTACTATGGACCTTTTTAGGATTTTCTCCAAAGGCAATCTTTAAGCCAGCAGGTTCTTGAATAATCATATGATCAATACAAGTTCCAGCTGTTTTTATTACACAAGTAGTACCACCGATAATGTTTTGACTTCCTGGCATAACGTGAACAGTTGTAATTCCATTTTGTACAGCATCTTGAAATGCAATATCTAAAGGGTGGATTCCGTCTAAAGAACGGATATGTGGTGTTGAAACTTCAGATGTTTCATTTGCATCATTGCCAGCCCAACCAGTACCTTCATCATAGAGACCAAGATGAGTATGGACATCAATAAATCCAGGTAAGAGATGAAGAGCACGAGCGTCTATAACTGTCATATCTTGAGTAGGTTGAATGGAAGGCTTGACCTCAGCAATTCTTTCTCCTATAACGAGTACATCCCCTTGAAATTTTTGGGATGTAATAGGATAGACAATGGCTTGTTTGAGCAATATTTTCATAGATACCTCATTTCTGTTACTTTACAATGTTAATGGAATTTAAGGGAAAGTAACTGAAAGATTATTTGTGTAATAATGCTCCGGATTCTAGAAAATGAAAGTTTGGAAAGGGCCCTCTGTAACACAGTGTTTTAGAAGTACTACATTGTATGCGAAAGTATATTTTGTAATGCATGGTCTATTGCTGGAAATGTGTATTGATACCCATGTTTAATTGCTTTACTAGGTAATACATGTTGCCCTTCTAGTACAAGTATGCTCATCTCACCTAATAAAGCATGAAGCAAAAATGAAGGGACGGGTAACCAATGAGGTTTTTTCATTATAGTTGCAATGGTTTCTCCAAACTCCTTCATTCTTATAGGTTGGGGAGCTGTAATGTTAAGAGGTCCATCAATTTCTTCTTTGTGTATGATGAAATCAATCATGCGAACGACATCGTCTATATGAATCCATGATAACCATTGGTTTCCAGATCCAACTGTACCTCCGATATAGAATTGATAGGGGAGTAGCATTTTTGGAAGAGCTCCTCCGTCTGTGCCTAATACAACTCCAAGTCTTGCGTAGATTGTTCGTATTCCAAGAGAACGAGCTTTAGATGCTTCTTGTTCCCATGAATATACTGTATTTGCTAAGAAGTCATCTCCAGGAATCTCATGCTGTTCTGTAAAAGACTCAGTTTCAGACGTTCCATAGTATCCAATAGCACTTGCGTTAATAAATGTGTTTGGTTTTGTATTTAGTTTTTGTAATTGTTTAATGAGTCCTTTTGTTGTTTGGATTCTACTGTTTAAAATGGATTCCTTTTGTTTCTTTGTCCATCTACTATTAATAGACTCTCCAGCTAGATTAATAACTACATCAATAGAGGAGAGGGGGAAGGTTTGTAAATCTGGTGTCCATTGTACGTATTGAAGGTTAGGATGTGAAGTTTCAGTAGTTTTGTTTCGAGTAAGAATGTAAACATTATATCCTTTTTGAATAAAAAAAGTAGAAAGGTATGTACCGATAAAGCCGGTACCACCAGAAATTGCGATTTTCACAATTATTTCCTCCTCATTATATATATTCTTGAAAAGCAAAAACGTTCCTTGACTATGTTAAAATAATAGAGAGGTGAGAGTATGGCTGTCATTACAAAAATAGAAGTGCAAAAACGATTGAAAGAACGGTTTAATATTTATATTGATAAAGGTCAAGGTGAAGAGTACGGGTTTAGTGTGAATGAAGTAATCTTAATAAAACACGGATTACAAAAGGGCTTAGAAATTGATGAAATAGCGTTAGGAAATATTTTGTACAATGAAGAGGTACAAAAAGCATATTTACAAGCGATCTCCTATTTATCCTATCAAATGAGAACGAAACAAGAAATAGAAGATTTTTTACGAAAAAAAGAAGTGGGACAGGCCATCATCTCTGAAGTCGTTTCGAAATTATTACATGACCGATATATTAATGATAAAGAGTACGCTGTTTTATATACGAGAACGCAAAGTAATGTGAATCGAAAAGGTCCCACTGTTATTAAAAGAGAGTTGTTAAATAAAGGTGTTCAGGATCTAATTATTACGCATAGTTTACAAGAGTATCCGAAGGAAAAGCAAATTGAGAATGCTTTACTTCTTATAGAAAAGAAGAAAAGATCTTATCAAAAACATTCCTTTTTACAAATGAAGCTAAAGTTAGACGAAATGCTTGTTCGTAAAGGATATTCTAGAGATGTGATTCAAATTTGTTTGGAAGAATTGAAAGACGAAAAAGATGACGAACAGCAACAAGAAGCGTTACACTATCATGGGAATAAATATTATGAGAAATATAAGAAGTATGATGGCTGGACATTTGAAAATAAGATGAAACAAGCGTTATATCGCAAAGGATTCTCTATCGATGAGATAGAGATATTTTTGCAAATGAAACGCGAAGAGGGATGAGGGGAATAAGATGAATATGCCAAAGCGCTACAGTGAAATGACACCACATGAGCTAAGAGAAGAAATTGGGGGTTTGAAAGAGCAAGCAATAAAGGCAGAGCAGCTTGGTATTGTAAATGAGTTCGATGTATTAATGAGAAAGATGGCAATGGCTCGTGCTTATATGACTGATATAAACAAATTTCATATTGGTGAGACATATGAATTGGTAGAAGAACCTGGTATATTATTTGAAATTACGTATTTCAACGGGGTATTTGCTTGGGGACATAAGCAAAATGATAATGAAGAAATTGGAATACCAATTTCTTTATTGCAAGAAAAATAAAAACCAGAGAGCGAATATCTCTCTGGTTTTCATCTTTGGTAGGCGTTACAGGAGATAGGAGATTCTAAAATTGGCGTTTTTTACATTCATTCGCCAATATAATGAGAGACTGGGTTTGTTGCGTCTGTCCGTTAACTTGCGCTTTTGCATGTTTCGGACGAGTCCACGTATGGTTAAATAATTCAGAACGACTATCTAAGCGATCACGGTAGCTCATCTTTATCACCTCGTGTAGGAAGTTAATTTACTTTAATTTGTATTATTCTTCCTGCTGATTTGCAGCACGCATACGTTCTTGTGGGTGCGTGTTAATTGTGCCGTTAGGTCGTTTCGAAGCGAAGCGTGATTTCGCTTTCGGTTGACCGTCGATTTTGCTGTTGTTTTTTGATTCAGACCAAAATTCGGCTTGTTTACCCATTGCGAACGCCCTCCTCATCATCAGTTGATACCTCTTTAAGAAGTATCAATTATAGAATGTGCAAAATTGAAGAAACTATCCTTTAGAAATGAAGGGATAAAAAGGTAAAAGGAGACTAGAACATGAATGATATTTATGAAGCATTAACAAAAGAACTATTAGACAAAAATGACAAGCTTTCTTACGCACAAGCTCGTGCGTGGGTTGAATTACTGTGGGAAGATTTTCAAACAACTTATGCAAAATCAGGTCGTTATCAAGGAGAAGAAATGACTGAACAAGTTGTAAGAACATGGATTAATAATCATGGAGCGCGTCTTCATGAAATGCGTACAAATAATCCGAAATATAGCCATTTAATCAATCAAGAAGATCATTTGAAACATTAAAAAAAGCGACTTAAGTCGCTTTTTTTAATGTGGAAGTAATTCCAGTTTTTTTCGGAGTTTTTCTTCACTAAAAATCCATCCTGTATAGGAACTAATAATATTTAAATTGTGATCGAGTTGAACGATTGCAACGAATGGATAATAATCTTTACTGCGATATCGCAAATCAATGAATCGAACTTCGTAATAATGATCATAATCGAAAATGTCCCAGCGATACACAGGGGAGAAAGATAGAAATGCTGAGATGTTTTCGTCTTGTTTAGCAGCGCGCATAATAGCATTATCTGGGAACGGTACCCGATCGAACTTATCATATACCATAATATTACCACGATGCCATCTAGCCACGTAGTAATAATCAGTTGTAACGATTGCTAAATGGTAATGATAAAATCGATAAGAAGGAGAAATGATTATCTTCTCAACGTTATTGAAACGTTTATATACGACGCTACGTATATTTCTGTGCATCATAATCCGCCCGATATAGTAAACAATCATCAATATATACGCTGCTAAGGCAGTATACCCTTTATGGGAACCGACGAGCATACAAGCAATCGCAAGTATATGGATAAAGAAAATGACGGTATCAAATGTATTAATGATGCCGAGCGCTACCCATTTTTTTGTGAAGGGCCGTAATGCTTGTGTACCGTAGGCATTGAAAATATCTACAAAGACATGAAGAAAGACGGCAATAAATGACCAAAGTAGTAGATGCAAATATGGAGCGTCTGAAAAGAAGGCGAAAGAGATACCACTTATAAGGAATGACCAAAGAATTACTGCAGGAATGGAATGAGTAATCCCGCGATGATTTCTTATATATTTAGCGTTATTACGCAATTTTAAAACTGTATCGATGTCAGGAATATTGGAACCGGCAATTGTAGCAAGCATAACTGCTTGTGGCCCAATATCACTTTGAGCTATGGCTGGATCTAACGTGGCCAAACTGCCTAGAGTAACGCCCATAACAAGGTGAGTGGCTGTGTCCATAGAAATCCACCTCCGTTTTTTATTAATGTAACTCTTTTTATTCGATACCTCAAGTCCTTTGCCTTCTATTTCCTATGTCATCTTACTTAAATTTTTTCCTAAAATCTTTATAATAGTACTTATATGCAAAAAAATGAGGAGGATCAAGTTTGACACTTGAAATATTAAATAACTTTAACATAGAGCAGTTTCAAAATGATTTAATTGGTTGGTTTGAAAAAGAGCAACGCGACTTACCGTGGCGTAAAAATAAAGATCCATACCGTGTTTGGGTTTCGGAAATTATGTTGCAGCAAACAAGGGTAGAAGCTGTAAAACCATATTACGCGAATTTTATGGGGAAGTTTCCTACTCTAGAAGCTTTGGCAAATGCTGATGATGAAGAAGTATTAAAAGCATGGGAAGGTTTAGGGTATTATTCTAGAGCGCGAAATTTACATGCGGCTGTAAAAGAAGTAAAAGAAGCATATGGCGGGATAGTACCGAGTGATGTAAAGAAAATTGAAAAATTAAAAGGAGTCGGACCATATACAAAAGGTGCTATTTTAAGTATCGCATATGGTATACCAGAGCCGGCAGTTGATGGAAATGTTATGCGTGTATTATCTCGCATTTTATCAGTATGGGATGACATTGCAAAACCGAAAACCAGAAAAGTGTTCGAAGAGATTGTACGTGAAATTATTTCGGCTGAAAATCCATCTTATTTTAATCAAGGCTTGATGGAATTAGGTGCACTGATTTGTATTCCGAAAAATCCAGCATGCTTACTTTGTCCGGTACGTGAGCATTGCAGAGGATATGCTGAAGGCGTTCAAAAGGAATTGCCAGTAAAAAGTAAAGCGAAGGCTCCTACAATGGTACCGATTGTTGCAGGAGTACTTCAAACGGAAGATGGTCGTTACGTCATTAATAAACGTCCAAGTACCGGTTTGTTAGCTAATATGTGGGAGTTTCCGAATATTGAACTTGGCGAAGGGATTCGAAGTCAGAAAGAGCAGCTTACAGATTATATGAAAGAAAAATTTGAGCTTTCGATTTCTATTGAAGAATACGCAATGAATGTACAACATACGTTTACACATCGCACCTGGGATATATTCGTATTTTACGGAAAAGTAACTGGTGATATTGTTGAAACAGATACATTAAAATTTGTATCGAAAGAAGCATTTGAGCAGTTACCTTTCTCGAAATCACATCGTACGATTTATGAGAGTTGTGTTGAGAAAATTACAATGCAATAAACAAAAAAGTGTTCCCTAGATTGGGAACACTTTTTTAATCGTAAGAAATTTTTGTCCCATGAGTCCAACTAGCATCACCTTCTTGTAAGCCACCCCTTGATTCGATTTCTATTACAATTTCTTTATAAATACTTTGCCCTTCCGCATTTAAATAGGGCAAAATCTGTTGTAATGAATGATGAAAATAAGCTAATTCATCTTCTTTCCATTCGTTTTTTGAAACCATCGTTAGTTCAGTCATATCGCGTCCTATATACATATTTCCACCTCCATTTTCTATAGTTTGAATGAGTAACAAGAGATATATGCGGAATTTTTTTAAAAGAAAATTACGGATAGCTTCTAGTTGAATTGGTTACATTATTGATTGTGGAGGTGAGAAAGATGAGTAAAAAACAACAAGGTTATAACAAGGCAACTTCTGGTGCTAGCATTCAAAGTACAAATGCTAGTTATGGTACAGAGTTTGCGACTGAAACAAATGTACAAGCAGTAAAACAAGCAAACGCACAATCAGAAGCAAAGAAAGCACAAGCTTCTGGTGCACAAAGTGCAAACGCTAGTTATGGTACAGAATTTGCAACTGAAACAGACGTGCATGCCGTGAAAAAACAAAATGCACAATCAGCTGCAAAACAATCACAATCTTCTAGTTCAAATCAGTAATGAAAGAAAAACACTTCTCTAATTCGAGAGAAGTGTTTTCTTTGTGCTTAGGTCATTGTAATGAATAGAAAGTGAACGACATAACTTCTAATAAGTCAACAAATGTAGTCAAAGGAGAAGGAAGTAAAAGATTAGAAATATGTAATGAGGAATAATAACTGATAAATAAGTCTAAAAGGGGGTAAGTAATGAACGATTTTGATAAGTTGGTAGGAGAGCAATTGGAAACGATGGATGAGTTGTTAAAGTTACAAGCTCATCTAGAGAAGTATCAGCAAATTGAAATGAGTGAAAAGGATACGTGCGATAAAAAGGAATTACATTTTATCCGCCAAGAAATATATAGAACAGAAGTAGCACTTAAGCTATTACATGAGAAATTTGAAGAGCAAACAAATAGTGTGATTCAATCTTTTGAAACTGAAAAAATGATTTCAAATTTAGGATAAGATATACCGTTGCCTTCAGATGAAAGGTCCTTCTTTACATGGAAATAAGGAAGGGCTTTTTTTATTCTCATTTCCTCGTTTGGCTCCATTTCCTAAGAAGGTTAAGGATATGGTATTCAGTGTGAAAAATAGAGTCTTGTCGCTTTAGTTTTAAAATTTCGACAAAAAAGTTATAATAGAAAAAAAGTGGATGCAGTTCAAAGGGCATTTGCAGTTGAAAGAAGGGAGCATATATGGGATTTCCCAAAGAAGGAGAAAAAGTACAAATACATAGTTATAAACATAATGGCTCCATTCATAGAATGTGGGAAGAGACAACAATTTTAAAAGGGACACAGAGTCTTGTGATCGGAGCAAATGATCGTACAATAGTGACGGAATCAGATGGCCGAACATGGATTACTCGTGAACCAGCAATTTGTTATTTTCATGCAAACTATTGGTTTAATGTGATTGGAATGTTAAGGGAAGAGGGAGTATATTATTATTGTAATTTAAGCTCACCTTTTGCATATGATTCCGAAGCATTGAAGTACATTGATTATGATTTAGATATTAAAGTGTATCCAGATATGACATATACGCTTTTAGATGAAGATGAGTATGAAAAGCATAGCCAAATTATGCAGTATCCACCTGTTATTGATACTATTTTAAAACGAAATGTAGCACAATTAACACAATGGATTCATCAGAGAAAAGGGCCATTCGCGCCTGATTTCGTAGATATGTGGTATGAAAGATATTTAATGTACAGAAATTAAAACAAACCTGCAGGGGATTTCCCGGCAGGTTTGTCCTATTAGAGGGGGGATTATGTGCAAGGTATAAAAAGATATTTGCAATTTGTTAAACCATATCGATGGCTTATTGCTATTACAATTATTATTGGCCTAGTAAAGTTTGGTATCCCGCTTATTATGCCGTGGTTATTAAAATATATTATCGATGATGTAATTCAAGGCGCGGGCTCACTTCAAGATAAAACGTCCCAACTAGTAACAGCGATTGGGATTGCTTTTTTTATTTTTGCAGTATTAAGACCGCCGATTGAATATTATCGTCAATATTTCGCGCAGCGTATCGCAAATACAATACTGTATGATTTGCGGAAGCATATTTTTAGTCATTTGCAAAAGTTGAGTTTACGCTATTATTCGAATACAAAAACGGGGGAGATTATTTCACGTGTCATCCATGATGTAGAACAAACGAAGGACTTTGTAATTACTGGTTTGATGAATGTTTGGTTAGATACGGCAACAATTGCTATCGCTATTATTGTTATGTTTTCTATGAATGTAAAATTGACATTTGTTGCGCTATTAATTTTACCTATTTATGTATTGGCAGTGAAATATTTTTTCGGGCGTCTTCGTAAATTGACGAAGGAGCGTTCACAAGCATTAGCAACGATGCAAGGGTATTTACATGAACGTATTCAAGGGATGCAAGTGACACGTAGCTTTGCGTTAGAAGAGTATGAGGGGAAGCAGTTTGAAAAAAGAAATAATGAATTTTTGACGAAAGCATTAACTCATACGAGTTGGACGGCGAGAACATTTTCGGCAGTAAATACGTTAACAGATTTAGGCCCGTTACTTGTAATTGGCTTTGCAGCATATGAAGTGATTCAGGGGCAGTTAACATTAGGGACTATGGTTGCCTTTGTCGGATATATGGATAGTTTATATAGTCCACTTCGTCGCCTTGTTAATTCATCTACAACATTAACGCAGTCTTTCGCATCGATGGATCGAGTGTTTGAATTGTTAGATGAAAAATATGATATTGTCAATGTGCCAAGTGCGGTACAAACGAAAAAATTAAGTGGTGAAGTGATATTTGATAATGTATCTTTTCGTTACAATTCGGATGAAAAGGAGATATTACATAACCTTTCGTTAACTATGGTGCCAGGAGAGAAGGTAGCACTTGTAGGAGCGAGTGGAGGAGGAAAGTCATCTCTTGCTAGTTTAATCCCTCGTTTCTATGATGTTTCTTCAGGTGCAGTTTATGTAGATGGGATAGATGTCAGGAAGTATGATATGAGAAATTTACGTAGTCATATTGGAATTGTGCTGCAAGATAATTTGTTATTTAGCGGTACAATCGGGGCAAATATTTTATATGGAAATCCGAAAGCTTCAGAGGAAGAAGTGATTTCAGCTGCTAAAGCTGCGCAAATTCACGATTTTATTATAGAGTTACCTGATGGTTACGATACTGTAGTTGGGGAACGTGGTGTGAAGTTATCTGGTGGACAAAGGCAACGTGTAGCGATTGCACGAGTGTTTCTAAAGAATCCATCGTTACTTATATTAGATGAGGCAACGTCTGCTTTAGATTTAGAAAATGAACGATATATTCAACAGGCGCTTCAGACGTTAGCTGCTGATCGGACGACGATTATAATCGCGCACCGATTGGCGACGATCACGCATGTGGATACGATTATTTACATTGAAGATGGTGAAATTAAAGAGACAGGTTCTCATGAAGAATTAATGAAAAAAAGAGGGTTTTATTACAATTTATATCAACTTCAACATATAACAGAAACAGCTCCTTTAGCGTAAAAGGAGCTGTTTTTTATTCGTCTTCTTTTTTATCGTCGATTTTGAGTTCTGCTTCTGGTTTATGGTATGTGTAGAAGCTATCCACAAGTAAATCTAAATGCTCTACTTCTTCACTATAGTTAATAATGGCAGAAATAAGAGGGAAGAGATGTAGCCATGTTTTATACGCTTCTTCATCGTCTTTGTTTTGATAATCCATAAAGATATCAATTAATTCTTGTTTACCTGTTTCAACTTCATCCAGCATTTCAACAGATTGTTGTTTTTTTGCTTTACCAATAAATTTTAATAAAACTTGTTCATGATAATGCGTTAATGAATCAAGTTCGTTTTGGATAGATTCCTGAAATTCTTCTGGCATATAGCGCAGTTCGTTTTCAGTACGATGTAATGATTTTAACGTACTTAAAGCACGGCTTGTCGTCGCTAACATTTGTCTGAATAAAACGAGCTTACGAATTTTTGCGAACTGTACTTTTTTCGTGTAGCTTCTTTCTTCTTTATACAGCAAATAGTAATGGTTTAGTTTGATCATTTTTTCTTTCATACGATCAATATCAGTTTTTAGCGTTGTAAAATCAGAAGCTTGCCTGCTATTCATTCGAATCCATTTTACAATTTCTTCTGTATTATCAACGATACGATGATATAGTTTTGTTTCGTATTTTGGCGGCATAAACACTAAATTTACAAGTGAGGCCGCAATAATTCCAATCATAATCGTCGCAAAGCGAAGTAAGGCAAAACTAAAGAAATCTTCGCCCTGATACTCCATAATGGCGATAACTGTTACTAAAGCAATTGATATTGTGTTTTCTAATCGTAATTGTAACGTAAGCGCAATTACTAATATACATGTTAATCCAATAATAAAAGGATTATGTCCAAAAGCAGTAGCAAATACGATAGCGAATACCGCGCCAATGACGTTTGCTTGAATTTGCTCAAGAGCAGTTAAATACGAGCGGTATACAGACGGTTGAACAGCGAATATAGCTGAGATTCCTGCAAATACCGGACTCGGTAAGTGAAGTAAAATACAAGCAAATAAAGCTAATGTGATGGCAATACCCGTTTTTAAAATGCGAGCACCAAGTTTCATACCCTTAATAAGATCCTTTCTCTTGTCATAATGAATGTACAACATGATACTATACATTCATTACAATATGTTAGCAAGTGATATTTTAGTGACGTTAATAAGAAATTGAGATTCATTTTATACTTTTTCCTAATTCTTTTTAAACATCAATTTTTAGTAAAAAAACCTGCTGAATGCCAGCAGGTTTCAAATTGTTACTATAGATTACTATGAGAAGTGTACTTCGTCAATTTATTCTTGAAAATGAAAGTTAGCTATATCATTCTGTTGAGATAGATGGGTCAGCCTGCTCTTTTTTCGGGATAATTTCAAAAAACTGGTACTGCATATCATCGAGTAACGGTGTTAATAAAGCAACTTCCTCGTATTGCTCATGCTCATTTAATACACGAATATAGTCTAGCAATAACTCAGTCACATCTTGCACACCATTTTTACTAATTGGTTGTAACGTAACATTTGCTCCTTTTGCGATTCTTCTTTTTAAGGCCTGTTCTGTTAAACCTAAGCTTGAATCATGACGTAAATAAACAACACCGCCAGTCATACCAGCACAAATCCATGGGCCAGGATCCCCTAAAACAAGCGCTCGCCCATTTGTCATATATTCAAAAGCGAAACCTTTAATATTAGAGTATGATCCTATATTCCCTTGCTCTTTTTCGCGGAGTGGCTTTGTCATTCGCCCTCCAATTATCATGTCTGCTCCAGAGAGGCGGATACCAGCGCGAGCATCAGCGTTACCTTGAACGTATAACGCTCCTTTTTGTGCCCCGTATCCAAAACCTTTTCCGACAGAGCCGTTATAATATATGTCGTCTTTCCCTTTTGCTTTCGTTATATAAATACCACCACCAAAGGAGGTTTTACCAATACCATCTTGTGCACCACCATTTACGTGTATAAATAAGTTTTCACTATTGTAAGCACCTAATCCATTTCCGGGAATAGAGCCATTCGTATACTTTAATGTAAGTGGTTCAAGCTTCGTGTCTTCATATAATTTACTACGAACGCGATAGCAAGATTCTAGACCACCCATAACACGTTGCTCTACACCAACGCCTACTAGTTCTTTTGAATGAGGTGAATGAACTGTTTCAAATTGTTTTTCCGGCATGTGTTCCGTTTTTGTAACAGCTGGGTGTTCTATCGTTTGTAGTAAATTACATAAGTTTAATAAATTTTCGCCTCGAACTTGTTCTAGTAAATCGGAACGTCCGACAATGTCTTGTAAATTTGTATAACCAAGATTTCCTGTTAATCGTTTTAGTTCTATTCCAAAAGTGGTGAATAAATGTAATAATCCAGCAACGGCGCTTTCTAATTGGCGCGGGACGAAGCGGCGTAATCCGTGTTCTTTCGCCTGAGCTTCAGATTCAATTTGTGTTGCAATTCCAACATGACAAGTATCTAGATGACACCCGCGGCAAGTTGTACAGCCGATTGCAATCATAGATAATGTACCAAATCCAATGCGGTTTGCTCCGAGGAGCATGATTTTCAAGGCATCATTAACGCTTCGGATACCGCCATCAGCCCAAATTTCTACTTTATGTCTCATATTTGCTTCTAATAAAGCATTGTGAGCGGCTTTCACACCAATTTCTACAGGAAGACCTACATGTTGCAATGCGTGAATACGTGCAGCACCTGTACCACCATCAAATCCGCTAATGTTAATAAAATCAGCACCAGCTTTTGCAATACCGACAGCAATTGTTCCGATGTTAGGAACGACAGGGACTTTTACAGCTACCTTTGCAAGTTGATTAGCCGTTTTAATTTCTGTAATCATTTGAGCTAAATCTTCAATGGAATAAATATCATGGTTGTTAGAAGGTGAAATTAAATCAGAGCCAATTGTCGCATTACGTGCTTCAGCAATTTTGGCTGTTACTTTTGAACCTGGCAAATGTCCACCTTCACCAGGCTTTGCGCCTTGCCCAATTTTTATTTCAATTAAGTTTGATGAATTTAGTAGTTCGGCGTTTACGCCAAATCGCCCAGATGCAATTTGTTGTCCACGTGTATGTGGATATTTTCCAATCATATCTTTAATTTCGCCGCCTTCACCGTTCAAGCTAATCATATTTAGCTGGTCGGCCGCTTCTGCATATGCACGAAAGGCAATTTCATTTTGAGAGCCAAATGACATGGAACTAATAATAAATGGTAAATCATGATTTTGAATGCCGACGGACACTTCTTCAGTTGGAATGATATGTTTTGTTTGTTTCGTTTGAATAAGGTGTCTAATTGCGATTGGGTTATTTTCTTCTAATTCACTTAACTTGTCACGGTAATCATCATAAGAATTTCCTTTTGCAACATCGCCGATTGCTTTCCAAATTCGCGGGAATATATGAAAAGATTTTCGTATTCTAACTTTAGGATCGTTATAATCATTCGCTCTCATTTGTGCATCTTCAGCAAGTGACTCAAGCGAGAAAGCTAAATTATTTGAACCGAAGAAATTCGTGATTTGTAATATATTTGCGATTTCCTCATGTAATCCGATAGAAGAATAGAGGCGACCGTAACCACGTAATTCATGAATTCCAATTGTTGAAATGACTTTTTCCAGTCCTTTATTAAGTGCATGATATAAATTCGTAATGGGTGTTTTTGTCCCGTCATTTACGGTTGCAAATAATAAATATGGATTAATACTATCTGCTCCTAATCCATACAGTGTGACGATATCGTGTAGGGAGCGAAGGGCACCAGAACGTATTACGAGAGAGCAGTTTCGGCGTAATTTATTTTCGCTTAATATTTGATGTACTTTAGCGGTAACTAAATGCGGATCAATCCATAACCGTCCATTTAGATGGGCATTGGCATCGTCTATTAATAATAGGGAAGCTCCATCGTTCACCGCTGTTATCGCTTCAGAACCAATTCGATTTAAGGCGCATTGTAAAGTTTCGGTAGGAGCGAATGTAGCAGAGATTGTAGCGATAGAGCTATGAGTATTGAATAGCTGTATAAGTTGTTCATACGTAATTGTCTGTAATTCCTCTGTAATAGACTGTGCTACACTTCCCTCTAAAATAATTGGGGAAAGCATCTCAACTAAAAATGGCTGTTTAGCACCGCTTAATAAACTTGGGCGCTCTCCAAGTATTGTTCGAGTAGAGAAGTGTTCGACCTCTCGATCACGATCAATCGCTGGATTTGTAACAACGGCTACACTTTCTTTAATGAAGTCAGCGATATTTCGTCTATCAGTATCGAGTGCGGCAAGTGGTGAGTCATGCCCAAGTGAGCGAATTGGCTCAACTCCTTTTGTTGCCATCTGTTCAAGAAGTTGAATATGTTCTCGATCCCATCCAAAAGCAACATATTGCTTCGTTTCAACTTGCATAGAATCACATAAACCTTGGATTTCTTTCGTTTCAGGGATAGATAAATTCAAATGATAGTCGGTAACATCCACTCGTTTTTTTAAATGGTTATATACTTGAGTTTGGTAGTCATCGTATTCGTAGAGTACAAGCTCATCTTGTTCGTTCCACTTTAGGCCGACCTTTTCTCCAGGAGCGAGTGGTTTTGGTTCTGCTACATATTCAGTTGGTGATACAACTCCAGGTTCAGAAGAGAAAATATAAGAGCTTTCTGTTTCCACTTTCCATACTGGTCGCAGTCCAAGGGAATCAACGCTGAAAACAGCTTCATCTTTGTAACGTGAAATAATGCCAGCTGGACCTTGTGCAAAATGGCCCCATGCTTCACGTATATACGTATATAAATCTTGTAAATGCGGTTCATAAAGTTTAATTTCATTAATAATTGGTGGGAATAGTATATCCATTGCTTCAAATAAACTGTAGTCGTATTGAACAAGTAGAGTTTCTAAGGTGCGGTTTAAATCTTGGGAGTCACTGCCCCCAGCAGTAAGGGGAACATGAATCATTTCAGCTTGATCGCGTAATTTTGCAATTGTGTTAATTTCACCATTATGTCCGAGAACGCTAAATGGTTGTACACGAAAAAAATTAGATAATGTATTAGTAGAATAGCGATTATGTCCTAATGTCATAGTTGAAGCGATAAGTGGGTGTTGTAAATCATTGTAATAGGCAACAAGTGTATCCCCAGCACCTAGAACTTTATATACAACATGGTCACGACTTAAGGAAGCAACATGAATTGCTTCGTTTTCCTCTATTTTCATTGTGACAGAAAATAATGTTTGCTCAATATTTTTAACTTCATTTTCTGCGATAAGAGCAACTTGCCAAAATAAAGGTTCTTCTTGTTTACCGAGTGGACCGAGTGCATCGGAATTTATTACATCGTCACTTTCGAAAAGGATTGCAAGGTTTTCGTTGTTTAGTTGTGTGCGAATATGATTTTTTAGATTAACGGTATTCTCTTTTTTGTTTAGAAAAAAATGTCCAACGATAAAGTGGGGATGATCCACAATCGTTGGATTGTATCCGTTATTTTTCAGCTTCTCATTCCAAAGTGCTTTTGGGACATCAATGTGAATGCCGATACCATCTCCTTCACCATTAATGAAACCAGCTCGATGATTCATTTTGACTAGTGATTGTATACAAAGGTCAATATTTTCTTTTGTAGGAATTTTTCGTTTCTCCATAACGGAAACGATTCCACACGCATCATGTTCTGCATTTTTATAATCTCGAAATAAAGACGGTGTCCATGTATTTGTTTTATTGAGCATCCGTCAATCCCCCCTCTTATTAAAGTTAGAATAATCTTACTATTAAAGGCCTGAGCAGCCTTATATACAAGGATAGTAAGGATATAAAAGAAAAATAAAACAGATAATTATGAATAATTATACTATTAATGAGGGATTTATGAAATAGAAAAAAGGAAAAAAGAAAGATGTGCTTTCTTTTTTCCTTTTAATGACGGGATTATTTATTATCCGCTAAAGCAGCGAATGCTCGGCCTACAGCTTCGATTGTATATTCAATATCTTCTTTTGTATGTTCTGTTGTTAAGAACCATGCCTCGTATTTAGAAGGTGCTAAGTTAACGCCTTCTTGGAGCATTAGCTTGAAGAATTTACCGAACATTTCCCCGTCTGTATCTTGTGCTGCATCGTAATCTTCAATTGTATTTGTTGTGAAGTATACAGTTAAAGCACCTTTTAGACGGTTTAATGTAATATCGATATTATGTTTTGTAGCTTGCTCTAAAATTCCTTTTTCAAGAATGGCACCAAGTTCATCTAATTTCTCATAAAGTCCTTCTTGTTGAAGAACTTCTAGACAAGCAATACCAGATGCCATAGAAGCAGGATTTCCTGCCATTGTACCAGCTTGATATGCAGGTCCAAGTGGAGCAACTTGTTCCATAATTTCTTGCTTACCACCGTAAGCACCGATTGGAAGTCCGCCACCGATAACTTTACCAAGCGCTGTTAAGTCTGGTGTTACGCCAAGTAAATCTTGAGCACCACCGTACATAAAGCGGAAAGCAGTAATAACTTCATCGTAAATTACTAGTGCACCAGCTTCGTGAACAAGTTCATTCACCTTCTCAAGGAAGCCAGGTTTTGGCTCTACAATACCGAAGTTTCCAACAATCGGTTCTACAAGAATAGCTGCTACTTCATGTCCCCATTTATCTAATGCTTCTTTTAAAGTTTCTACATTATTAAATGGAACGGTAATAACTTCTTGAGCGATACTTTGTGGTACACCGGCTGAGTCAGGAGTTCCTAGTGTAGAAGGACCAGATCCAGCTGCTACAAGTACTAAATCAGAATGACCGTGGTAACAACCAGCAAATTTCATAATTTTTGTGCGGCCTGTATAAGCACGAGCAACACGGATTGTTGTCATTACAGCTTCAGTACCAGAGTTTACGAAGCGGACTTTATCTAAAGCAGGCATTGCTTCTTTTAACATTTTTGCAAATTTTACTTCTAGTGCTGTTGGTGTTCCGTAAAGTACCCCGTTTTCAGCAGCTGTTGTAATTGCTTTTGTGATGTGCGGGTGAGCATGTCCAGTAATAATAGGACCGTATGCTGCTAAATAATCGATGTATTTATTTCCGTCTACATCCCAGAAATAAGCACCTTTTCCACGTTCCATAGCAACAGGAGCGCCGCCGCCAACCGCTTTAAAAGAACGAGAAGGACTATTAACACCGCCAACGATATGTTCTAAAGCTTCTTTATGTAATGCTTCTGACTTTGTGAATTTCACTACAATTCATCTCCTTACAAAAATCTATGTATTATTCTAACATGTTTTTCGAAAAGACGTATTGTTTGTGATAGAGAAGGCAGTTGGGTAAACTATTCGTTGTGACATTTAGGAAGGGGGTCCGATTATGAAATCGGTAATTGAGGTACAAGGGTTACGTAAAGAATTTACAGCCTATTCAAGTCGTCCGGGTTTAAAGGGTGCATTTCGCGATTTATTAAATCGTAATTATAAAATAGTACCAGCAGTAAATGATGTATCCTTTACTGTAAAACAAGGTGAGATGGTTGGTTATATCGGTGAGAATGGTGCTGGTAAATCAACAACAATTAAAATGCTTACGGGGATTTTGACTCCGACATCAGGAGAGATTTTAGTAAATGGGATGAATCCACATAAGCAGAGAGAAGAATTTGCAAGAACAATTGGTGTTGTTTTCGGTCAACGCTCGCAACTTTGGTGGGATATTGCTGTACAAGAATCGTTTCGTTTATTAAAAAAAGTGTACGGTGTATCAGACGCTCAGTATAAAGAACATATGGAGCACGTAATTGAAACGTTAGATATTGGTCCCTTATTAGACAAGCCAGTTCGAAAGTTATCTCTAGGTCAAAGAATGCGTTGTGAATTAGCGGCAGCATTAATTCATAATCCACCGTTATTATTTTTAGATGAACCAACAATTGGGCTAGATGTACTTGTGAAATTGAAAATACGTGAATTTTTAAAAGAAATGAATGAACGTTATAAAACAACAATTTTATTAACAACCCATGATATTACTGATATTGAAGCATTATGTGAGCGCGTTATCATGCTAGATGAAGGAAATATTATGTATGACGGTTCTTTAAATAATCTTCGTACGCAGTGGGGAGCAGAGAAAGAAATACATTTTCAGTTTATTGCACCAGTTTCCTATCAGGATTTATCAATGGTTATGCCAGATAGTCATGTCGTTTGGTCGAAAGCGAAAGAGGAAAACACGTGGGTTGCAAAAATCCCGAATGAAGAAGTTATTATTTCAATGCTTATTTCTAAAGTAGTACAAGCTTTTCAAATTAAAGATTTAAAAATTAATGAAGTGTCTACAGAGGAAATTATTCGTAACATTTATGAAGAAGGTATTAAACATGGGTAAGTACATTGAGATGATTCGAATTCGCTTTTTAATGATGCTTGCGTATCGCACAAACTATTATAGCGGGATTCTAATTTATACGATTAATATCGGTGCGTATTATTTTTTATGGCAGGCAATTTATAGCGGAAAAGAGAACATTGAAAGTTTATCTATTTCGCAAATGACTACGTATATCGCAATTGCGTGGATGGCACGTGCCTTTTATTTTAATAATATAGATAGGGAAATTGCGATGGAGATTCAAGAAGGACGTGTAGCGGTAGAACTAATTCGTCCATATAACTATTTAGGAATGAAAGTTATGCAAGGTCTTGGTGAAGGAATATTTCGTTTTGCATTCTTTTCAATCCCGGGTATGGTTATCGTTACCTTATTATTTTCATTGCAAATTACAACGAATTTTCAAACATGGCTATATTTCTTCTTATCTTTAATATTTAGTTTTATTATTAATACACAAATTAATTTAATGACGGGAATGCTCACGTTCTTCCTATTTAATAATAGTGGAATTATGTATGCAAAACGTGTTGTTATTGATTTATTTTCAGGTCTATTATTACCAATTAGTTTTTATCCGTTATGGGCCCAAAAGGCAATGATGTTTTTACCGTTTCAGGCCATTAGTTATATTCCGAGTATGATTTTTTCAGAAGGTATACAAGGAAGTAAATTGTATGAGGCATTATTATTCCAAGTAATTTGGGCAATTGTACTTATTATTCCAATTGTACTCATGTGGAGAACGGCGAGAAAACGTCTAATTGTACAAGGGGGATGATGAGATGATATATATAAAACTATTTTTGCAATATGCAAGCCAATATATAAAAACAAAATTGGAGTATCGGGGCGATTTTATCGTTGGATTACTTTCTGATTTATCACTACAGGCTGTTAATTTAATCTTTATTCTTGTTGTGTTTGGGCATACACAAGCATTAAAAGGCTGGAATAGAGAAGAAGTAATCTTTATTTATGGTTTCTTTTTAGTGCCGTTTGCCATTTTCTCAGCCTTTTTTAACATATGGGACTTTAATGATCGTTACATTATTAAAGGAGAAATGGATCGTATATTAACGAGACCGATTCATAGCTTGTTTCAAATTATATTAGAAAGAATGGAACTTGAGTCTTTAATTGGGGCCATTACAGGAATGATTGTAATGGGATATGCAGCAGTGGAGTTACAATTATCTTTTTACTGGTATGATTTCTTCTTATTCTTACTAATGGTAGGAGGAGGCGCACTTGTATATGGAGGGATATTTGTTACGCTTGCAAGCCTTGGTTTTTGGTCGGATGCGAAAAGTTCAATTATGCCGCTAATGTATAACATAGGTAACTATGGTCGCTATCCGGTTAATATTTATAATCGTGTGATTCGCTTCATTTTAACATTTGTTTTACCATTTGCGTTTGTCGGAGTGTATCCAGCAGCATACTTTTTAAGGAAAACAGAGTGGAATAGCTATGCATTTGCAACACCACTCGTTGGTGTTATCTGTTTTACGATTGCAATCACTCTTTGGAATCAAGGGGTAAAAAGGTACCGTGGTGCTGGGAATTAATTATAGAAGCTTGTTTGTTTCTAAGGGATAAATCCAATGGCTTTCTCATACATATAAAATGAGGTGGAGGACATGTTATGGGGATTTATTCTATTAATTGCAGCAATTGCTATTTTGAGAAGTGTCCAATTGTTATGGAGTTCCTATTCAGATTCAACGCGTTTTTTTTCGCTGTATAATCTAGCCACATTATTTTTGATTTATACAACTGTACTAATTGCGTTTGGATTAAGTTATGTTGTATTAGAAGAAATGGGTTTTGCAGTTTTGAAAGAGGATGGAGAAAGTTTGAACGCTCACTCTTTTCAACTCGTTGAAATTTGTTTATATTTTAGCGCAGTTACTTTATTGTCTGTTGGATATGGTGATATATCTCCGATTGGAATTGGGCGGTGGATTGCAATTGGAGAAGCGCTAATTGGATATACATTACCGTTTGCTTTCGTGATGAGGTCTGTAATAGACAATGAAAAATAAGATAGCATTTGTTATAGTAAAAGAAAAGAATAGGAGTGATAACAATGGTTACAGTAGGAGAAATGGCACCGGAATTTACATTAGAGGGAAGTAACGGGGAACAAGTTCGCTTAGCTGATTTTCGTGGGAAAAATGTAGTTCTATATTTTTATCCGAAAGATATGACTCCAGGGTGTACAACTGAAGCGTGTGATTTCCGTGATGCTTATGGATTATTTCAAGAGAAGGACACGGTTATTCTTGGAGTGAGTCCGGATCCGGCAAATAGACATTTGAAATTCATTGAGAAGCATGAACTTCCATTTACACTTTTAGTAGACGAGGATCATAAAGTAGCAGAATTATACGATGTTTGGAAATTGAAAAAGAACTTTGGGAAAGAGTACATGGGAATTGAGCGCTCTACATTCCTTATTAATAAAGCCGGTGAGCTTGTAAAAGAGTGGCGTAAAGTGAAAGTGAAGGGACATATTGAAGATGTTCTTTCTTATATAAAATAAATCCATTGTGGAGATAAAATATATAGAAGTAAGGCGAGTGTCTATACATATTTTATTGTCTTACATAAAGTGAAGTGTAGGGCATACCTCCTCAGATGATAGTATTCCAAGTGCGATTATGTCGCACTTTTTTTCTATGTAATTGTATAAAAAATGGGGAAAGATACATAAGAATAAGGCTATATACAAAAATAAACCACATACTTATAGTAGAAATATTGACGATTTATAAGAAAAGGAGTACACTCTTTATAAGAATTATAAAATAATAATCCGTATAGAATCGGGGTGCATGACGGTGGTCAAAGAAGAATTAAAAGAAGCGCTAGAAATGCTGAAAAATACGGGTGTACGCATTACTCCACAGCGTCATGCTATTTTAGAGTACCTTGTGGAATCAATGACGCACCCAACAGCGGATGACATTTATAAAGCATTAGAAGGTAAGTTTCCAAATATGAGTGTTGCAACTGTCTATAATAACTTACGTGTATTTAAAGAGGTTGGACTTGTAAAAGAATTAACTTATGGAGACGCTTCAAGTAGATTTGATTATGTTACAAGTCAACATTATCATGTGATTTGTGAAAAATGTGGTAAGATTGTTGATTTTCCTTATGGAGGTTTGGAACAACTTGAAGAGGAAGCTGCAAAAACGACAGGCTTCGTTATTAATAGTCATCGCTTAGAAATTTATGGCGTTTGTCCAGAGTGTCATAAGGCGTAATATATAATAAAGAAAGAGGCTGACGGCTTTACGTCAGCCTCTTTCTTTATTATATATGGGAATTACGTTAGGTTCAGAAGGATTTAAAATGTGAAGTGAAGAACCTAACTTAATTAAGGACAAATCTAAAAGGTGATTTCTTGGTTAAGAAATCACCTTTTTAATGAGTTGAAACTTCTTTAGTTTTGTAAGGCTGTATTTTCCTCGCTGTACCCATATATACCTATGATTTATAGCTTTTCTTATTGTATTTCTCATCAAATTCTTTTCCTTCTAGATTCCGATCCATTGTTAAAGGTTGATTGCAATGCATGCATGCGTCGACACGACCGAGCATTTTTGTTGGCTTATCGCAGCTGGGACAAATAATTTGGATAGTCTTAGTAGATAACATACCAATCCAAAAGTAAACGACAGTACTAGCGATAACAGCTAAAAAGCCAACCATCATAAATGTTGTCATAATAATAATGTTTTCGCGGAAAAAGACACCTAAGTATGCAATGAAGAGACCGATGAATACTAAACTTAATGCGAAGGTTCGGATTTTATTGATTTTGTTCGAATATTTAATGCCCATTCTCACCACACTCCTATAACAATAATATAACATAAAATTTAGAATTTTCACTCGTTAAGAAGCGTGTAAAGTGATAAGATATGAAATGCTAAGTGTGATGAAGAATGAAGGGAGGCTATAATAATTTTTAGAACATGTTTTTAAAGTTTTAACGGGATGTGAAATTTTTTTGTAAAAAGTATTGACCCTGTATGTACTGCATGATATATTAATAACCGTCGCTGATGCGGAAACGCAGAAAACGACAAAAAAGAAATTGAAAAACTTAGTTGA